>CALMEH010000411.1 GCA_937863115.1 uncultured Acidobacteriota bacterium | reverse complement strand
GTTATTTCTACTTTAACGAAATCGTTTTCGGGTGTAATTGTAATTTGTAATTTTCCGCCCGTTGATTCCATTGCTTGCGTGGCGTTGATGAAAAGATTGCTGAAAACCGAGCGCAAAAATTCTGCGTCGCCGATTATGTTTGGCACGTTTTCGCGTTCGATGACGCTGATTTTGATATTTGTGTCTTCGGCTTGCGCTTCGACTAATCTTAATGAATCTTCGATGACTTTTCGCACGTTTGTCGGTTGCAAATCGGCGGTTGTTTGGCGCGAATAAATCAAAAAATCGGGAATTTGCCGATTGATGCGGGCGACTTCGGTTTTTTGTTTCGAAGGTAATTTGTCGAAATCTTCGCGTTTCGTTTCGTCTTCTGGTGTGAATTTTGCGCGGAGATGGTCGAGCGTTAAGTTGATGTAATTTAACGGATTACGGATTTCGTGCGCGATTGCCGAGCCTAATCTGCCAACAACCGCCGATTTTTCCGCTTCTTGAAGTTGCGCTTCGATGTCGCGGTTTTTCTCTAATTCGGCGGTCATTTCATTAAATTGTTCGGCGAGTTCTTCGATTTCGTCGCTGCGTTTTGTAACCGGCACACGCACACTCAAATCACCTTTGGCAACTTGTCGTGCGGCGTTCGATAAATCGGCAATCGGGCGCGTAAATCGCCAAACCAGCACGAATGTAACGATTGAAGAAAGAAGCAGAATCAGTAAAGTGTAAATCAAAGGTTGCGCAGCGCGAAGCAAAGTCGGATTCTGATTGGTTTTGAGAATGACCATAATGTAATAAATTTTTCGGTCGCTCTGCTGTCCGGTTTCTATCGGAATGGCGTGGGCTTCGCTTTCGGTTTCTTGATCAAAAACGGTTTTTGCATTCGGAAATTTTTCTGCGTCTTTTCCCAAACGGCTCGCTTCCATCAAAGGCGGCAAGCTGTTTATATCTTTCAAATAAACATATTTAACCTGTTTGTTTTCGTCTTGCGTCGGCAAATATTCGCCGCTCAAACTGTCGTGAACTTGCCATTCGGGATTGATGACAAAAATATCTTTGATTCGCCGAATTGATTTTTCGTCAAAGAACGATTGTCCTTCACGTTTGACAAATTCCTGAAGCCGATAAGTCGAAGTCAAACTCGTAACGCCAAGCGCGATGCCCGAAACCAACGCTTGCTCCTGCATCGCACGGGTTTTTGCATTCTCGCGTTCGGTTACAAAATTCAGATAAAACTGCACGCCGAGCGTCGCCACCAAAAGCAACGCTAAAATTATCAGAAGTCTGCCGCGAAATGTGTTTAAGAAATTTGTCATTTGTCCGTTGCCTTTACTTTTTACTTTTTACTTTTTACTTCAGAATGTTATAGTTTTTTTTAGCTTAGAAGTAAATCTTTACGGCATCTTTATTCAATTTTTTTGAATCAAAAATCTACTTTCCCCTTAACTTTCCCTACATAATTCCATAGAAAAAGAGGTAAAACCGATGTTTTTTATTTCGGATAAGTTGTATTTCAAACTCTCCGCCGCCGTTTTTTTATTGTTTTTGCTTTTTGCGAACACGCAAGCGCAAACAAAAAAACCTTCAAAAACACCAAAGAAAACTAATGAAACTTCGGTAAAAACCGTTACAAAAAGCGAACAAGCCAACCGCGAAAAGGCAAAAATTGCCGATCAAAAACGCCGCGCCGAAGAACTTCAACGGCAGAAAGTTCAACTCGAACAAAAACGCCGCCGCGAACAAATCCAACGCGAACAACAAGCCAAAAAAGCGAATTTTGAACGCGGACTTCGCACGAAAACCGTCGAAAATATTTCAAACGATAACGCTAGCGGCGAAGACGCGGAAATTCGCCGCGCCGCGATAAATGCTCTCGGAAACCGTGCCGGAACGATTGTTGTTTTGGAAGTTCAGACGGGAAAAATTCTCACGATTATCAATCAGGATTGGGCAATCAAGGAAAGTTTCAAACCGTGTTCGACGATAAAATTAGTAACGGCAATCGCAGGATTAAACGAAGATTTGATAAATGACGGCGGCAGAATCGTTTCAAATTCCTTTGCGATGAATCTGGACGACGCGCTGGCATTTTCAAATAATGCGTATTTTCAAAAAGTCGGGGCAAATCTCGGTTCAAACAAAATGATTTCTTACGCGCAGATGCTCGGACTCGGCGCACCGACAGGCATTAACGCCGAAAACGAAACGGGCGGAA
>CALMEH010000410.1 GCA_937863115.1 uncultured Acidobacteriota bacterium | reverse complement strand
ATTTTCAATATCGGAGGAGCAATCACAGGCGATTCGAGCAAATTCGTGCAATCGGAACTTGCCACTTATCGCAAAATCTTCTCGCGTGTTTTGCTCTTCAAAGTTGATTCGTCAAAACCTGACAATGAAGTTCAAAATCTCATAATCATCGCCATAAAAGAAAAAAATTCCGCGCCGCTTTCTTCAAACGACCCGGAATTTCAGCCTTTATTTTCAAATCTTTACGACAAAGAATTAAATTTCGGTTCGCAAATCTTAACCGACGAACTCGCGCCCGTCGAATATTATAATTCTTTCGCGCAATAGTTTTGAGTCCACGCTTCAGCGTGCCGCAAACATGGGCTAAGACTCGTGTTTGCTTTCTCGTGTTAATAGAAAACGTTAAGCCGCTTCGCTTCGCTGCCGGTTGCACGCTAAAGCTTGGACTCAAAACTATTTTCTGTCTTTAAATTGTTCAAACAATTCCGTATGCCGACTTGTCAGAGGCATCATTCGTCCGTTGATGAACAAATATTTGATGTTCGTGCGCGGTTGCAAAATATCTCCGTCCGTGACAACGACATTGGCAATTTTTCCGGCTTCGAGCGAACCGATTTTATCTGCCACGCCGAGAATTTGCGCCGGATAAAGCGTTACCGATTTCAGTGCATCGTCCTTTGACAAACCGTAAGCACTAGCCAAACCTGCGTGATACGGCAAATCGCGGACTTCCGCGCCACCGTCGCCGGTTGAAATGCAGAATTTTATTCCTGCCGCCGCCATTTTTGCGGGCGCGTTGAATAAATAATCATAATCATCGTCCGTTTGCACCGGCAAATTATAGATGTTTGTGTAAATAACCGAAATATTATTTTTCTTCAAACCGTCGGCAACCTTCCAAGCGTCTTGCCCTCCGTAAATAATACCTTTGACCTTTGTTTCTTCAACGAATTTGACAACGCCGCGGATGTCGCGTTCGCGTTCAGCAGTAAAAATTACAGGTTTTTCGCCACGAATATACGGAACCATCGCTTCGAGTTTCAAATCCGTCGCGGGCGAAGGCAGAGTTTTATCTTTGGCGTAACCTTCCTGCATTTTCGCGTAATTATCCGCCGATTTGAAAAGTTTTTTAAGGTCTTCCATTCGCAAATCGCGTCTTCTAATTGCTTCGTTAAAATCGATCTGCGGTTGTCCGAAACCTGCAAAAGTCGAAACTCGCGGAAAGTTTACAACAAGTCCGAATGTCGGCACGATCGCCATTTCCGATTGCGTTGCGCCGATCAAATTAATAATCGCCGATTGCCCTGAAACAATTCCGCCTTGCGGCATAGACATTACTGTCGTAATGCCGTTGACACGCGTAATGTTGATGTGTGCGCTGTGCGGATGAATTGCGGTAATGGCTTTTGCATTGGAGTTCATTTCGCCTGTTTCCGCCAAATCAACCGAACCGGGTGCGCCTTGTCCGATTTCAACTAATCCCATATTCGTTCCAGCGTCAATCATGCCCGGAAACACGCTAAGACCTTTACCGTCAATACGTTCCGCGCCCGAAGGCACGTTAACATTTGCGCCGATTGCTTCGATTTTGCCGTCTTTGATGACAATTGTTCCCGATTCAATAATTGCGCCCGAAACCGTTACGATTCGTGCATTCGTAATCGCAAAAGTCCCGCTTCGACCATTCTGATTTTGCTGTGAGCCGTCGCTTTGAGCAGTGAGCAGTGAGCAGTGAGCAGTGAGCAGAAACAAAGCCGCTCCACATAAAAATTTTGTAATTTGTAATTTGTAATTCGTAATTCTCATTAGTTATCACCTCCGTCTGCATCATCAAGATGTTCTGCGGTGCGTTCGCGTGGAATTTGTGGCTGCGTTGTGGCTGTTCCGGGCGGACGGTTGATCTCTAATTTTTCCAATGCTTCGCGCTCTTTTTTTATTTCTTCACGCATCATCAAATCTTTGGCTTTATCAAAATAAATTTCGCCTTCAATCATCGTCATTTCGACTTTTGAATAAACGCTGAACGGATGTTCCGACCAAATCAAAATGTCCGCATCTTTGCCGACTTCGATTGAGCCGGTGCGTTTTTGAATGCCGA
>CALMEH010000409.1 GCA_937863115.1 uncultured Acidobacteriota bacterium | reverse complement strand
GCGAAGCGCACATTCCGGGTAAGTGAGCCGCGCCGCCCGCGCCTGCGATGATGATTTCAATTCCGCGCGATTCGGCAGTTTTGGCAAATTCAAAAAGCAAATCCGGCGTGCGATGCGCCGAAACTACTTTGCATTCGTGTGCGACATCGAAATCCGTCAAAATGTCGGCGGCGTTTTTCATTGTTTCCCAATCGGACGTGCTACCCATAATTATCGAAACAATTGGCGATTCGATTTCGGATTTTGGATTTTGGATTTTAGATTTTGCCATCTGCTTACAAAATAGAAAAGATGCGCCGCGAAAGCAAATCCGCGTTTGCATCTTTTAAATTTTAGCAACTTTCGCGCCTCGTTTAGGCAGGCAAGTGCTGTTGTGCGTAGTATTTTTTTGTGAACTGTGCGTAGTCGGTTTTCAAATAGTAAAGTCCGGCAGGAATTAGAATAAATATCAGAGGATTGCTATTAAATGCACTTACTACATCTAATTTCATTAGACTAATTAAAGCGGTCGTCAAACCACAGCCCGGACAATCAACACCAAAAAAATATTTCCAAAGACAAGGTAAACAAACATCAATATCCGTAATCGCCTTGAGAATTGCAGATAAGAAGAAATATCCACCGACAATTAAAAATATTTTATGGTTTGAAATATATTTTATTACCGTCTCAAACATTTTTCATCTGCCTTTATAGATTTGAATTTCTTGATATGTCTATGATCCAAATCTCGCAACCATTTACTGTTAAAAGTTAAGTTCAGCTTTAATTTTAGAGAAAAGATGAACTGTTCCACAGCAAGTTGTGAGGATTTTTAACCCGCCGTGAAAAAAATTTATCAGTCAAGTTTGAACTAATCAAAGGTCCGGAAGGATTTGTTCTTCGCCCACTATTTTTAAAGACAGGGCAATCAAAAAGAATAATCCCTAAAGAAAATCGCTACTTTGATTATGCAGCTAAGTCTCTTCCATCCGCCATTTTCATATTGCCCATAATTATTTGGATGAGGTCAATTAATGACCATATTCCACAACCACCAAGCGTGATAAGCATTAACCACCAATTAGAATAACCCATCATATAGCGATGAATACCAAGACCACCCAGGAATAACGCAATCAAAATCATTGTTGTTTTTGATTGAACTTCTCTATGTTCTGTCATATTGTTTGTATTTTAATGCGCCTACTCAATTCAATTTTCGGCTTCCTTGTTTTTAATTTAAGTATTACACGCATAACTCGTAGATTACAGAGCCTTTGTTACGCGTGAAGGAATTATAAAGTATAATGAAATAGTAGTCAAAAACGCGAGATTGCAAGAAAGTCAAAGCAATCAAAAGTTTATTAGAAACAGTTTCATAAATAGCATTTGAGCAAAATCCTGATGCAATGTATTGATGTTTTTTTAAAATACTTCGCGTCGTTTAATGTTGTCCTAATTTTTCCAATAAAACGATTTTCTTTTGAAGCATTCCGTATAAATCAAGTTTTTCTTTAGATTTACAAATTTTTCAAAAGTGTTTCGGCTAGGTTTTTATCGCGTTCGTCTTCAAACTCGTGATTTTTGTTGAGCGGCGCATTTTGAATCCATTCTAATTGTTCACGCGCCTTGTCTTTGTCGCGGTTTGAAATGTAGGCTTCGGCGAGAAATAGATGGTTTAAGTAAAATTTCGGTCCTAAATTTACGGCTTTTTCCAAACATTCGATGGCTTTTTTCGTGCTGCCGATGGAAAACGGAAACCCCGGAGCTTTGTGATAAACTCTGCCGAGAACGCGCCACGCGCCGCCGTAAAAATAGCTTTCGTTGAGTTTGATAACTTTTTCCGCTTGCGCTTTTATAGGCTGAATCAATGTTAGGCTTTGCATAATTCCTTTTTCCTGTCCGAATGCGCCGTAATTTACCGCCAACCAAAAATTTGCTTCAACCGAGTTTTCATCAATTTCGATTCCGGTCTTGCCGCATTCAACGCCTTCTTCAAAAAAAGCGAGTTTGTCGTCCGCTTCCGACGCATATTCGCCAAACCAATAATTGATTTCCGACAAACGCCCGTAAGCCCAAGCGCATTCGGAATCGTTTTCAACCAATTCAAACAATTCATCACGCGCCGTTTCTAAATTTGCGTCGTCGAGTTCGCGTTCGTCAATCAGTTTTCTGACCTTTTGAAAAATATTTTCGTGTTTCATAAAAAAGAAATGTTTCCTAAAATTTACTACCGAAACGAAAATAAAACAATGATTTTGCGATAATAAATACAAAAATCGTATTTGTCCGCGAAACACGCGAAAGACGCGAAAAAAAAGGAAGATTTTGGTTTTATTTTTAGCGTCTTTCGCGTGTTTCGCGGACAAAATAAAAAGATTTGGTTAATGAAACTTTTATCGCTTCGCAGTTGCCGAATCGCCGCGCATTAAATTTTCGATTTCGGGCAAAGTCGCCATCGAATTATCGCCCGGCGTGGTCATTGTCAAAACGGCGTGTGCCGCGCCGCATTCGATTGAATAACTTGCGCTTTTTTCGTTTAGAAGTCCGTAAATAAAACCCGACGCAAATCCGTCGCCGCTGCCGACGCGGTCGAGAACGTCTGCGTCAATATAATTTCGCGCCTTGAAAATTTCGCCGTTTGATGTGAAACAAACAGCGGAAAAATCGTGTTTTGAAGCAGTTTTTACTTCGCGCAGAGTTGAAACAATTATCTTTAAATTCGGAAATTCATCGAGCATTTTTTGCGCCGCAATACGGAAAGAATTTTCGTCGTAGTTTGAAAGTTTCGAGTCAAAATCAAACACGCCAAAAGCGACATCGGCGTTTTTGAGCAATTCACGATTTAAAAGATTTGCCGCATCGCGCCCGCCTTTTTCGCGCCAGAGCGAATCGCGGTAATTCAAATCGTAAGAAACAGTCGCGCCGTTTTCTCGGGCAATTTTCATCGCTTCCGCCGCAACGTCCGGTGTAGTTTCGGAAAGCCCGACAAAAATTCCGCCCGTGTGTAACCAGCGCGAATTTTTCAGAATGTTTTGCCAATCAATGTCGCCCGTTTTTAATTGCGAAACTGCTGTGTTTGCGCGGTCAAAAGCACTTGAAGGCGGACGCAACCCGAAACCGCGCTCGATAAAATAAATGCCGTTGCGCGTATTTTCGCCTTTGCCATCGGCTTCGCGCCAGATGATTTCGGACGAATCAACGCCCGCTTGCCAAATCAAATCTTCCGCCAATCTGCCCAAAGAGTTATCAGCCAAAGCCGTAACAATCGCGGTTTTTTGCCGAAAAGCTTTTGCCAAACCACGCGCCACATTATATTCGCCACCGCCGTCCCAAACGCGAAAATTGCGTGAATTATGAATCCGTTCGTCGCCCGAATCAAAGCGCAGTAAAACTTCACCAAGACTGACTAAATCCCAACGGCGGTTTTGAGAAAGGGAGAAAGGGAGAAAGGGAGAAAGCGAGTCGTTTGTTATATTTGAAACATTTTCCATAAATTAACCTTACAAATTACAAAACCAAAATCTCCCCTTCTCGCTTTCTCCCCTTTTTCTTCAACGTGCCATCCAACCGCCGTCAACAATTAAGATATGACCTTGCAAATAATCGCTTGCAGAAGAACTCAAAAACACAACCGCACCTGCCAAATCTTCCGCGTTTCCCCAGCGTCCGGCGGGAATTCTTTCTAAAATCTGACGATTTCGCGTTTCGTCTGCGCGTAAAGCCGTCGTGTTATTCGTCGCCATATATCCGGGCGCGATTGCATTTACATTGATATTAAATTTCGCCCATTCGTTGGCAAATGCTTTGGTTAATCCGGCAACGCCCGATTTTGAAGCGGTGTAAGCGGGAACGGTAATTCCGCCTTGAAACGAAA
>CALMEH010000408.1 GCA_937863115.1 uncultured Acidobacteriota bacterium | reverse complement strand
GATAAATCAACACATTTGGCGCAGGCGTTTTGCCGTCCGGTTCAAAAATCGTTCCCGAAACAATCATTTTTTCGCCTTTGTCGGCATCGGTTGAAAGAACGGTTTTCCACGAAATATTCGCCGGCGCATCAATCGCGCCCATTCCTTCCGCGCCGGCGGGTTTGGTATTTTTTTTGATTAAATCTAAAAAATCGCCATTAGATTTTTGTGCTAAAATATCGCTTTTGCAATTAATTAAAAGCGGAAATGCAAAAGCCGCAAAGCTCGCACGTTTTAGAAAATTGCGTCTTGATTCGTTTGTTTGTTTCATAATTTTCGCCTTTCAAAAGATTTTACGTTTGATTAGACGGAACGATTTGAGATTTTCTTCCCAAAAAAATCTTATAATTCGGTTTTTGGCTTTTGGGCTTTGGTTTTTGACGGGAATTAAGAAAAAACCAAAGCCCAACCAAAAAGAATAATTGATATTTAACACTCGATATTTGATAATTAATTGCGTCAAAACTTCTATGTTTGAAACTGAAAGATTATTTTTGCGCCCGTTAAATGAATTCGACACGGACGCGGTTTTTGCGATGCGTTCAAGTGCGGACGTGATGCGTTTTATTCGTCCTTTGCAAACTAAAAAAAGCGAATCGGCAGGTTGGATAAATCTCGTTTCGAGCCGTTGGAAAAGCGATAAAATCGGCTTTTGCGCGGTAATCGAAAAATCTTCCGGCAAATTTATCGGCTGGTGCGGACTTTGGCTTTTGGCGGAAACGAAGGAAACGGAAGTCGGTTACGCGCTTTTCAAAGATTTTTGGGGCAAAGGCTACGCCACCGAAGCCTCCGAAGCGTTTTTGATCTACGGATTTGAAACGCTCGATTTGGAAAAAATCGTGGCGGTCGCCAATCCCGATAACGAAAATTCGCGCCGCGTAATGGAACGGCTCGGAATGAATTTCGATTACATCGGCAAATTTTACGAACGCGATTTGGTTCATTATTCGATAACGAAAGAAGAATTTTTTAACGCAAAGCCGCAAAGACGCGAAGCCACAAAGATTTTTTTTTAGCTTCTTTGCGCCTCTGTGTCTTTGCGGCTTTGCGTTAAAATTAAAATTATGTTGGAAACCGAAAGACTTTTAATCAGAAAATACACCCTCGAAGATTTGCCTGTAATTATCAAACAGCGAACAAAGGAAGAAGTTGCTCGCTATATCGGCGGCTTGAAATGGCAAACCCCTGAGTTTATTGAAAAACGTCTCGATTTTTATCTCGAAGAATATGAAACTCGCGGTTTTGCAATGTGCGCGATGATTTGGAAGGAAACGGGCGAAAATATTGGTTGGAGCGGACTTCAACCGCTCGAAGATTCGGGCGAAATCGAAGTCGGTTATGGAATGGAAAAAGAATTCTGGCGGCGCGGAATCGGTTACGAATGCGCGTCGGCGTGGCTGAAATATGGATTTGAAACTGCCAATTTAGAAAGAATCGTTGCCGTTGCAAATGAAGAAAATAAAGGGTCTTGGCGAATTATGGAAAAATGCGGAATGAAATTTGAAGGAATGAAAGTTCACTACGGAATGGATTTAGTATTTTACGCGATTTCCAGAGAGGAATTTTTCAACTTGCAAAAAACTTGAAACTCAAAAAACTATTGCCGATTTGCGGCGAAATAAGGAATAATATAAATATCGAAGGTTTTTTGCATTCGATATTCTCAAACCTGCCCGAAACCGCTATGCAAATCAATTATCCGAAACTTATTTTCGCCGTTTTAGCGAGCATTTACTTTTTCCTAATCGCCTACGCACCCGCGCAAGGCAGTTTTCTCGACATTGTAGATTTGCCGATTCACGAAACAGGACATTTGCTTTTTCGTCCGTTTGGCGAATTTATGATGGTTGCCGGCGGTTCTTTATTTCAAATTATCATTCCGGCAGTTTTTGTCGGATATTTTTGGTGGAACGAGAAATATTATTCCGCCGTGATTGTTTTGTTTTGGGTTGGTCAGAGTCTTCTGAACGTCTTTATTTATGCGGCAGACGCGGTTGTAATGCAGATTGTTTTGCTTGGCGGTTTGACGGGAAGCGAAGGCAGTTTTCACGATTGGAACTATCTTCTGACCGAAACCGGATTGATAAATTCGACAAAAACCGTTGCGGGCTTGATTCGTCTTTTGGGAACATTGTGTATAATTACGGCAAGCGTTTTGGCTGTTAAATTATCGTTTTCAAAAGATTGATTTATGAAATTCACCCTTATCACAGGCGCGTCCGGCGGCATTGGCGAAGCATTTGCGCGGCGACTTGCGGCAGAAAAACACAACTTGGTTCTCGTTGCGCGTTCCGAAGAAAAATTGCATCGGATTTGCGATGAATTGATGCTCAAACACGGCATCACGGCGCATTATATTGCGCTCGATTTAATCGAATTTGAAGCGGACAAAAAACTTTTTGCGGAAACCGAAAAACACGGATTCGAGATTGATTGGCTGATAAACAACGCCGGTTTCGGTTCGATGAATGATTTTACCGACTTAGAATTAGACCGCGAATTGCAAATGATTGATCTAAATATTTCCGCTCTCGTTGCGCTGACACATCGTTATCTGCAACCGATGAGAGAGAAAAAAAGCGGTGTAATTATTAATGTTTCGTCCGCCGCGAGCTTTCAACCGATTCCGTTTATGGCGACTTACGCGGCGACAAAGGCGTTTGTTACTTCATTTAGCGAAGCAATCGCCGAAGAAAACCGTCCGCACGGCATTAAAATTTTAGCGTTGTGTCCGGGCGCAACGGAAACGAATTTTTTCGCCGTTGCCGGAATGAAGGACGCGATTCAGGTAAAAGGAATGCAAACTTCCGAACAAGTTGTCGAAACGGCTTTGAAAGCCGTCGGACGCGGAAGAACTTTGGTTGTTTCCGGTTTGGCAAACTACTTTGGCTCGGTTCTCGGAACTATAGTTCCTGATGCGTTGATAACGCGAACTATTGGAAAAGTCTTGCGCTCAAAAGTCGGGAAAAAATAGTATGGAGTCCCGCCAAAAGGTCGGCAAACCGCAAGCGAAGCAATGTGGTTTTGGTTGATTTTAGGTTTGTTCTGTTAAATAACCGTGCCGTCCCGCTTGCGGTTTTAGCCGCCTAAAGGCGGGACTCCATACGTTTTAAAATATGAAAGTTACCGTTCTCGGAAGCGGTTCGACGGGAAATGCCGTTTTGATTGCGACCGAAAAAACAAAAGTTTTGGTTGATGCCGGCTTGAGCGCGAAGCAGATTTTGGAACGCCTCGCGGCAGTCGGCGAAGATTCTGCAAAACTCGATGCCGTTCTCATCACGCACGAACACTCGGATCACGCGGGCGGACTTCGCGTTTTAATGAAATCGGTAAATTGTCCCGTTTTTATCTCCGAAGCGACCGAAAACGCCTATTATTCAACGCGCAAAGGTTTGCATAACGGCGACAGCGAAGCCGTAAAACGCCGCGATGTTTTGAAAAATCGCACCGAAAAAATCGAATCAAGCAAAGATTTTCGTATCGGCGACATTGATTTTGAACCTTTTTCCGTTCCGCACGACGCGGCGGATAATTTCGGGTTCGTGGCAAAAAAAGAAGGCGTGAGAATTGCCACGCTGATGGATTTCGGGCATATCACAACCTTAATTAAAGACAAACTTCGCGGCTGTGATGCCATTGTCGTTGAATCAAATCACTCACGCGATATGCTCAAAACTTGTCCGATTTACAGTTGGGATTTGAAGCAGAGAATTCTTTCGCGCACCGGACATCTTTCAAACGAAGATTTGTCCGATTGGCTCACAAATGATTTTGACGGCTCGGCTCAAGAAATTGTTTTAGCGCACCTTTCACAACGCGCCAACGAACCGCATCTTGCCCGTTTGATGGCAGAATCTGCTTTGCAAATGCGTCCGAATTTTTTCAAAGCCGAAACGAAAATTACGATTTCATACCACAAACAGCCGACTGATTGGATCGAATTCTAATAAAAAACGCACTCAAATCTGAGTGCGTTTTTTTGATTATCTAAAAATAGTGGTTGCGCAATGCGCCATCGTATTTACCTTTTCGCAGACAACAGTTTTTGAAATCTGCGGTTTGATCCGCAAGGACACAAATCGTTGCGTCCGAGTTTTTCAACTAATTCCTTATCGCCGTGAACAACTCTCAAACCTTTTTTGACTTGAGTTTCCGATGGGAAACCTCTGCGGCGTTTGCTGGTTCGCTCAAAAGGAATATTCCTCTTCTAAATTAAATTTCTTTGACATTTTTTTGTCCTCCTAAAAATTTTCTAAGATATTCCGCACAAACGGAAAGAGAAGTTTAGCAAATAAAACCGAAATGTAAAACTAATTTTGAAAAATTTCTTCAATCACTTTATAACGATAATCGAAAATATATTTCAATTCTTTTTTAACGTAGAAATGCGCTAAATCGCCGAGCGGTTCGAGCGGCAGACGATAGCGCACGATGTCGCGCATAATCGTTTCGCCATTTTTTCCCTCTTCAAAAGTATGTAAGTGAATCCATTGTTTATAAGGACTTTTTAGCGCGGTGTCAACAAAATCAAACGGCGGATTCCATTGTGTAATTTCGGTTTTCCACGTTATTGGAATGCCGCGAAGTTTTAATTGATAATCAATCACCGCGCCTTTTTTAATGTCAATCGGTTGGGGCGTAATAATATGAAAATTTAATTCCGGCGGCGTTATTTTTTCCAAGTTTCCCGCATTAGCAAAAAACTCGAAAACTTCCGCTTGTGGACGTTTGATAATTTGTTCGCGTTCCAAAATATATTCTGCCATTGGAAATATTTTAACAATTTTTGCGGGAATTTGTCAGAATCGTTTCCGGTAACGGGCGGTTGAAATTGAACAATCAGAAATTTTAAGTAGTCAGACAAAACCGAGTTGAACTATAACTAGCTAAGTTATGAAAATCCAATTCGCAAACTCGTTCTTGTCCGATAGATGTTTTCTAAAGCAACGCGCTGCTCATCCGAAATCCGGATTTTGATAGTTCGTTCTATAGAAATACTTTAACTTAGTTTTGTCCGATTAATTATCACCTATTTCGAAAGCGTTAAATGTTGCAATAGCAGACATTTAATTGAATAAAAACTTTATTTACTTCAGCCGAATAAATTCATTTGAGTTTCTTTTTCCTCAAAACCTTCGGGCAAAAAGCGGTATTTTGCCAAATCGCATTTGCCTTTGGCGTTGAAAAAAACGCCTTCGTCTTCGAGCATTTTTTGTTGAATATTGTGCGGAACAGTCAATTTTTGCGTCGAACACGCGCCTTGCGAATTGATAACTCTCTGCCACGGAACATTTTCCGTGTCGGCGGCGTGCATCACATAACCGACGGTTCGCGCCGTATAACCTTCGCCCAAAATCACGGCGATTTGCCCGTAAGTCATCACTTTTCCCGAAGGAATTTCGCGGACGATTTCATAAACTCTTTCGCGGTAATTTTTATCATCAACATTCATTCTTAATGTGAAAAAGTGTAAAAGTGAAATTGTGAAAAAGCAAGTTGAATTAATTCAATCAAACTTTTTCACAATTTCACTTTTACACTTTTAAGACGTTTTTTGAATTTCCCCTCGCGCTCTTTTAGCCATTCGCGCCACTCTTCGATTGCTTTTTCTCTCTCAACTTGCGAACTCGCAGGTTTGAAATTTAATCAAGTCGAAGTCGCGTCGCGCAGACACATTTCAGCGAAAAATCTGGTTTGCAAATCTTCCGACGCAAGCAATTCAATCAATTCATCAATCGTTTTTTTGCCGAATTCTTTACGTTTTTTGATAAAATCATCCTTGTTCATAAATTTCTAAAAATTGCGACGGAACATTTTCGACGAGCCAAACGCCGTTTGCAGAAACGTAGAATTTAAAGTTTTCGGCGAGCATCTTTTCCGTTTCGATTTTGAAAATCACGGGTTTTCCGTGTCGTGTTCCGACTTTTTTTGCCGTTTCAACGTCAGCCGAAAGATGAACGTGATGACGCGACATTTTCTTTAGTCCGTCGGCATAAATCGCGCCGACATTTTTTTCCGCCGTGCCGTGAAAAAGAATTTTGGGCGGCGTTTTTTCTTCAAATTCGATTTCGACTTCGAGCGAATGACCTTGACTTGCACGGATTTTTTTTCCGGTTTCATCAAAAGCAAAACGCTTTTTGTCGTTTGTTTCGACAACCTCTTTGAGTTCGGCAAGCGAAAATTTCTTTCCGTAATCGGCACAGGCTTTAATCAATTTTTCGACCGAAACCCAACCATTTTCGTCTAATTTCAAACCGACAACTTCAGGCTGATGGCGCAAAACCAAACTCAAAAACTTGCTGATTTTCGTTTTGTTTTTATCGTTCATTTTAATTCTCTCAAAATTGTTCTTGCGGGTGCGCCGTCGCCTGTTTCGCTGATGACCTTTAGAGGCAAACAAATCAACTCATAGTTGCCCGCCAACACTTCGCGCAAATCTAAACCTTCGATAATAACGATTTCTTTTTCGAGCAGAGTGATGTGTGTCGGAAACGATTTCGAGCCGAATTTTTCGACCGAAAGATAATCAATTCCGACGAGTTTTATTTCCGAATCGGCTAAAATTCGCGCGGCTTCGGGCGTAATGTATGTGAAATCTTTGCGGAAACCTTTTTCGGGTTCGTTCCAAAACTGCGAATTACGCGTTTTGAATAAAATTCGTTCTGTTTTTTCCAAATTTCCCAGATGTTTCGGTTCGATTGCCAAAACATTTTCATCCAATTCCAAAACCGTGCAATCGCCGATTAATTTTTCGAGTTCGAGTTCGTGAACGTGCCGTGTTCCTTCGATAAAATGATTCGGCGCGTCAACGTGCGTCGCCGTGTGCGCTCCGAAACAGAGTTGCGTTACGTTTGCCACATCGCCATTTGCAAGCGCGGCGCAAACGTCAATTTTCACCGCCGGATCGCCTTCATAAACCGGCGTATTTTCGGAAATCGGAAAGGTTATGTCGTAAATCTTCATAATTTCGAGCATAAATCAAAATCGGCTGATTTGCCATTCGGCAGACTTTCTTTGTAGGCTGTAAAAATGATGGAAATAAAACACAACGAAACGGAACGCGGCGGCGAATTTGTCATCGAAGAAAACGGCAATCGCGCGGCGGAAATGACTTACACAAAAGCGGGCGAAAACAAAATCAGCATTGACCATACATTCGTCGAACACGATTTTCGCGGCGAAGGAATCGCCAAAGATTTGGTCGCCGCAGGCATAAATTTTGCGCGTGAAAACAATTTGAAAATCATTCCGCTTTGCCCTTACGCAAAAACAACAATCGAAAAAACTCCCGAATTTCAAGACGTTTTAGCAGATTGATTTTTTGCCTGCGAAACATACGAAAATAACGAAAATTTTATTGATTTTTTTCGTTTCTTTCGTAGTCAATATTCTTAAAAAATGCAAACTTTACGGATTTCCGCTTCGAGCTATTCAAACACCGCGCCGCTGATTTGGTCGTTTCTTTACGGGCAAAATCGCGGAAAATATGAATTGATTTTAGACAACGCTCCGGCGCGTTCGGCGGAACTTTTAATGCAAAAACGGGTTGATGCCGCGCTCGTGCCGGTAATTGCTTATCAACTTATCGAAGATTTACGGCTTATTCCAAATGTTTGTGTCGGCGCAAAAGAAAAAGTTCGGAGTGTTTGTTTGGTAACACGCGGCGAAGATTTAATCCAAGTAAAATCGGTCGCGCTCGATGTTTCGTCGAAAACTTCGGTTGCGCTGACGAAAATTATTTTCCGCGAATTTTTAGGTTTTGAACCGATTTGGAAAGATTCAAAACCCGATTTAAATTCAATGCTCGAAAAATCCGATTGCGCTCTTTTAATCGGCGATCCGGCGTTGGTAATTTCAGATTCCAAAGACCAAAAACCAAAAACCGAAAACCAAGTCCGAAAATTCGATTTAGTTGAAATTTGGCGCGAATTTACAAATTTCGGTTTCGTTTTTGCAATGTGGATGACGCGCAATGAATCTTGCGAAATTGATTTTGCCTCAGCGCGTGATCAAGGTTTGGCGCATTTGGACGAAATAATTTCAAACTATGAAAGTGAAATTTCGCTGACACACGAAGACTTTAAAAAATATCTTTCGGAAAATATTTCGTATTTGATTGACGAAAAAATGCAAAAAGGTTTGGAACTTTATTTCAAACTCGCGCATAAAAATAATCTGATTCGGCAAAATTCCAAATTACGTTTATTGCAATAAAAAAAAGACTCGTTTCGTCAAAAGCGAAACAAATCTTTTTTGCGTAAAATATTGATGTATAAGAACTTAATTAAAATAAATTTGACTGAAATAACAAAAACCATCCGGCGACGACAATGAATAAAACCAGCCCGAAATCTCTGGTTTCAAATTGACTTTCTTGACTTCTCATTTCCTTATCTCCTTTTATAAAATTCTTCTTCCATTCGCTATCGCGCAATATTTAGACGAATCGTATCAATTTTTTGGCATAAAAATTGTAGAAAAATTTAATGCTTGGCTAAAACATCGCCAAAAAGCAGTGTTAGTTGCAGTTCAGGCAAGATTTTTTTCGCAAAATGCGATTTTATTTGCAAAATGAATATGGAAATTTACAACCCCAAAAGCCTTGAACACGAAAGAACTGTAATGATTATCCAAAAATTGGAAATCGGTGCTGGATTGATCACTTCATTTATTATGCTATTGTGTTTTGCAGGATTGACGCATTTATTTTTTGGTTTACGCAAATATTCCGGTGGTGAAGAATTTGTGGCAATAATGGGCTTATTTTGGCTTTTTTCCGTAACAATCTCCGTTAGTGCTTATTATCATGCGGCAAAAAACAGCAGTTTTGCTTTTTTCTTGCTTTTAATAAGTGAAATTTGTTTAATATCAATTTCATGTTTTTTTGCATTGTTGGTTGCCGTAGCCGGTGGTGGCGGATTTATTTTCATTATCTTTTTTAATCTTGTTCCGGCATTAATTACACTAGCTCTAGCAATAAATTTACGAGCAAAGTTGGCATCGGGCAATTAGGAAAAAATATCTTTGTGGTAAAATTTCTTTTTTGAGTTATGAGCAATATTCAACCGATTTTAGATAAAGTTTTGGACGGCGGGCGAATGACTTCCGAAGATTGCACGCGGCTTTTGGAAAGCTACGACATTGCAAAAATTGGTGCGGCGGCGGACAAAATTCGGATGCGGAAAAACGATAAAGATGTCGTAACTTATATTATTGACCGCAACATCAATTATACGAATGTTTGCAATGTCGTCTGCACGTTTTGCGCGTTTTATCGCCGACCGGGAAAGCCCGAAACTTATGTTCACTCGTTCGAGGAAATTTGTTCGCGGATTGATGAAACGATCGCGCTCGGCGGCACGGGCGTTTTGATGCAGGGCGGACTTCATCCCGATTTTAATATCGAATGGTATGAAGATTTGCTGTCGAGATTGCATGCGATTTATCCGAATTTTCAGCTTCATTGTTTTTCGCCGCCGGAAATTCACAATATTTCGCTGATTTCAAAATTGGATTACGAAACGATTATGCAACGGCTGAAAAATGCCGGATTAAATTCGCTTCCGGGCGGCGGCGGCGAGATTTTGGACGACGAAGTTCGCAAGCGCGTTTCGACCAAATGCAACACACAAGAATGGCTCGACGTGATGCGTGCCGTTCACAAAGTCGGTTTGAAATCAACGGCAACAATGATGTTCGGCATCGGCGATAAGATCGAACACCGCGTGAAACATTTGCAAAGAATCCGCGACGTGCAGGACGAAACAGGCGGGTTTACGGCGATTATTCCGTGGACATTTCAGCGCGAAAACACGGCTTTGGGCAGAAAAATCACGGAAGAACCAACAGGCA
>CALMEH010000407.1 GCA_937863115.1 uncultured Acidobacteriota bacterium | reverse complement strand
AAGATTAATTTTACGGACAGAGTATTCATAAAATAATTCTGTCCATTTACTTATTGAAAGAAATTATGAATTTAGCAATCGAAATTGAACAAGAAACGGACGGACGCTGGATAGCCGAAATTGATGAATTGAACGGCGTTTTGGTTTATGGCGAAACACGCGAAGACGCAATAAAAAAAGCTAAGATTTTGGCTTTGCAAGTTATCGCCGACCGCTTGGAAAACGGCGAGAGTTTGCCGAGTCAAGTTGAAAGTTTGATTTTTGAAGCGGTATGAGCAATTGGAAATCCGCGAAAGCGAAAAGAGTTTTAGCCGCATTGGAAAAAATCGGTTGGCAAGTCAAACGGCAAAAAGGTTCGCATAAAACTCTTGCAAGAGAAGGTTGGGCGGATTATGTTTTTGCATTTCACGACAGCGAAGAAATCGGCTCGAAAATAATGTCGAGAATTGCTAAGAAAACAGGTTTGAAGCCGGAAGATTTATAAATGAAAAAAATTAAATTACCAAACATTCCCGAACCGAAAGGGCATTATTCGCCAGCCGTTGAGCATAACGGCTTAATTTTTGTGTCGGGACAACTTCCCATAAATCACGCGACGGGCGAAGTTGAAACGGGCGAGATTGAAAAACAAACCGAACTCGCATTGCGAAATGTCGAAGCGATTTTGCAGGTGGCAAACAGCGATTTGAATCACGTTTTGCAGTTCACGATTTACGTTTCGGAAATGGACGATTGGGACAAGGTGAACGAAGTTTATCGGCGAATTTTGGGCGAACACAAACCGGCGCGGGCGATTGTTCCGGTGAAAGATTTGCATTTCGGAACGAAGATTGAAATTCAGGCAATCGCGGCGGTCAAAGAATGAATTAGCCGCAGATGAACACGGATAAACGCGGATTAAAACAGATTGATACAAGATTTGTTCAATTTACTTAGAAAAAATCTATAAAAATTCTTCTTAAAATCTGCGTTTATCTGCGTTCATCTGCGGCAAAAAAAATATGAATTTAACGATTTATCAAGTTGACGCATTTACAAAAGAAGTCTTTCGGGGAAATCCGGCGGCGATTTGTCCGCTTGAAGATTGGCTTGATGCCGAATTGATGCAGAAAATCGCGCTTGAGAATAATTTGAGCGAAACGGCTTTTTTTGTGAAAAACAGCGATGTTTACGAGATTCGTTGGTTCACACCGACTTTTGAAATTGACCTTTGCGGACACGCGACGCTCGCCAGCGCGTTTGTGATTTTTGAGGTTTTGAAACTCGAAGAAGGCACCATAAATTTTCATTCGCACAAAAGCGGAAAATTGTCGGTCGAGAAAAACGGCGATGTTTTGACGCTCAATTTTCCATCAAGACCTGTCCAAAAAGCCGAAGCTCCGAGCGGTTTGATCGAGGCGATCGGCAAAACTCCGAAAGAGATTTTCAAATCGCGTGATTATTTTTTGGTTTATGAAAACGAGCAGGAAATTTTGGACATCAATCCGAATTTTTCAAAACTTCTCGAAATTGACACACTCGGTGTTATCGTTACGGCAAAAGGCGAAACTGCGGATTTTGTTTCACGATTTTTTGCGCCCGAAGTCGGTGTTTTTGAAGATTCGGTAACAGGTTCATCGCATTGCAATCTGATTCCGTTTTGGGCGGAAAGACTTGGAAAAAACGAACTTTTCGCCAAACAAATCTCGGCTCGCGGCGGTGAGTTATTTTGTGAATTGCGCGGCGACCGAGTAAAAATCGGCGGAAATGCGGTTTTATATTTGAAAGGTGAAATTTACGTTTGATGTTTGAAGAAATCAAAAAAGAGATAGCGCGAATCGAAAACGAACACGAAATCAAGATTTT
Source organism: uncultured Acidobacteriota bacterium (assembly GCA_937863115.1). Taxonomy (GTDB): domain Bacteria; phylum Acidobacteriota; class Blastocatellia; order Pyrinomonadales; family Pyrinomonadaceae; genus CALMEH01. The sequence continues at coordinate 15,607 of CALMEH010000407.1, read as the reverse complement.
GTTGGCGGTCGAATCGGGCAGTCGCGCTTGGGGATTTGCTTCGGAAGACAGCGATTGGGACGTTCGATATATTTACATTCACAAACTCGATTGGTATTTGAAAATTGACGATTTAAAAGATTCGCAGGAGAAAATTTTGCCGAACGATTTGGATTTGTCAGGTTGGGAACTCAAAAAAGCCTTGAAACTTTTTCGCAAATCGAATCCGCCGATGCTCGAATGGTTGCGAAGTCCGATCATTTATCAAGAAAGTTTTTCGACTGCCGAAACTTTGCGCGAAATGAGCAAAACGTATTTCAATCCGAAATCGTGTATGTATCATTATTTGAGTATGGCGAAGGGAAATTTCAAGGAATTTTTGCAACGCGATGCGGTTCGTTTGAAAAAATATTTCTACGTTTTGCGTCCGGTTTTGGCGTGCGATTGGATAAAACAAAACAATTCGTTTCCGCCGATGGAGTTTGAAAAATTATTGGACGCGCAAGTCAAAGATGAAAAAATTCGCCGCGAAATTGATGAACTTTTGAAACGAAAAATCGCGGGCGACGAAATGAAGAAAGAGCCGAAAATCGAGATTTTGAATGAATTTTTAGAAGAAAAAATAAATTTTTACAGCGATTTTGTCGGTGAAATCGAAGCAAATGAAAAGCCGAATACCGAAAAACTCGACGCGCTTTTTAAGAAAACGATTTTTGAGGTTTGGAAGTAAATATGAAACAAAAAACACTTCAAGAAAAAAAGGCTTTGAGTTATGCGAAAGACTGTCGTAATGATTATGGTGCGAACGATAAGGCTTCTCGCAAAAATATTCCGTTGAGAAAAGCGAAATCGCATCGTTCGTATCGAAAAAAAGTTAATGATCTTTTGCACAAAACTTCCAATTTAATTGAGGCAGAAGAAATTGAAATTGTAGAAAATGAAGTAAAAAGCGTAAGAAAAGACAATTGGAAAAAAGATCCTGATGAGCGATTGGAGATAATTGTTAAAAGCAATCTTGAGAATAGAGAATTACATGCTGGAAAAGGTAAAACTTTAAGGAAAAAAGAAAGAGAAATAATTGAGTCTATGGAAATCAATACTTCTCAAAAAGATGAAAAAGTTTGGGTTGCTAAAGTAGAAGGATTTCACAACTTAAAAGCAGAAGGCAATACTCGTAATGAAGCGATTGGAAAGGTTAAAGTTTTAGTTCAAGTAGCAATACAAAATTCATTAGGACTTGATAGAGAAATTTTAATAAACGGAAAACTAATAAGACCGATTTTAGAAGAAGATTAAAAAAGTATGTTATTGGAAATAAAAGATTTACACGCCGGAATTGAAGGTAGAGAAATTTTAAAAGGCTTGAATTTGACCGTTAATGCGGGCGAAGTTCACGCGATTATGGGACCGAATGGTTCGGGGAAATCAACTTTGTCGAAGGTTTTAGCCGGACATCCGACTTATGAAGTTTTGTCGGGCGAAGTGATTTATGAGGGCAAAAATTTGCTCGAATTAGAACCGGACGAACGTGCGCGTGAAGGCATTTTTCTGGCGTTTCAATATCCGGTCGAAGTTCCGGGCGTTTCAAATTCGCAGTTTTTGCGGCTTGCGTATAACGAGAAAATGAAGCATCACGGCACGGAAGAACTCGATCCGTTAGAGTTTAACGATTTGCTCAAAGAACGCGCGAAAATCGTCGAAATGGATTCGTCATTTTTCAAGCGTTCGGTCAACGAAGGCTTTTCGGGCGGCGAAAAGAAACGCAACGAGATTTTGCAAATGGCGGTGCTTCAGCCGAAGCTCGCAATTTTGGACGAAACTGATTCGGGCTTGGACATTGACGCGCTCAGAATCGTTGCCGAAGGCGTGAATAAATTACGAAGTTCTGAAAATGGAATCATTCTCGTTACGCATTATCAAAGACTTTTGAATTATATCGAACCGGATTTCGTTCACGTTCTCGCAAACGGCAAAATCGTCAAACAAGGCGGCAAAGAATTGGCGTTGGAACTCGAAGAAAAAGGCTACGATTGGGTAAAAGCGGCGACGAAATAGTTTTTAGCCACGAATTTATACGAAATAATACGAATAAAAAAAATGATGACAGAATTGGCTAAAGAAACAATTTATCAAAAAGATTTTCAAACAGTTTTGGAGCAAACAAAAGATGAAAATTTGCGACGTTTGCGCGAAAAAGCGTTTGCTTATTTTACCGAAAACGGTTTTCCGACTCCGAAAAACGAAGAGTGGAAATACACGAATGTTTCGCAAATTTCAGATTTCAGATTTCAGATTTCAAATTTTAAGAGCGAATCAAACGAGCTTTTGAACGCGTTTGATTTTGAAAGAAACGGTTTTACGGCTTTGCATCTGGCGTTTGCAGATGTGCAAATTATTACGATTCCGAAAGAAACGAGCGTCGAAAAACCGTTTGAGTTTAATTTTAGGGCAGATGAAAATTCGGCGAATTTTCCGCATATTATTGTCGTTGCCGAAGCCGGAAGCAAAGCGACGATCATCGAACATTACGAATCGAACGGCGCGAGTTTTACGAATTCGGCGATTCAAATTTTTATTGAAGATAATGCAAATCTGACGCATTATCGTGTGCAAAAAGAATCGGCGGAAAGCTATCACATCGGCACAACCGAAATAAATTTAAAACGCGGAAGTCTTTATAATTCAACAAATATCAATCTCGGTGCAAAACTCTCGCGCCACGATATTCATCTGAAATTTACCGAAGAAGGCGGCGAAGCGTTTGTTGACGGACTTTATATGCTGGGCGGCGAACAGCATCACGACACGCATTCGGAAATTGACCACGCGCTTCCGAATTGCGTTTCGCACCAAAGCTACAAAGGCGTTTTGAACGACAAATCACGCGGAGTTTTTAACGGCAAAGTTATGGTGCGCGAAAACGCCAGCGGCACGGACGCACAGCAATCAAACAAAAACCTGTTATTATCTAATGATGCGCGTGTGGATACGAAACCGCAATTAGAGATTTTCAACGACGACGTAAAATGCGCTCACGGCGCAACCGTCGGGCAATTGGAGGAAGAAGAATTGTTTTATCTTCTCAGTCGCGGTTTGAACGAAACACTCGCACGAAATCTTTTGACTTACGGTTTTGCTGAAGAAATTGTTAATAAAATCGAAGTTGAATCAATTAAAAAGCAATTGGACGAAGCGGTTTTGAATCGTCTGAACGCAGATTTGGGAGTGTAGAAAATTATGAGGATCAGAACAAACTTAATCATCGAAGAAACTTTATTGGCAAAAATTGACCGTCTCGCCGGCGACAAAAACAAACGCGCTGCCACCATCGAAAAGGCTTTGCGCGAATTTATCGAACGCGAAGAAATAAAAGAAGCGAATAACCCTAAAACAGATGTCGTCAGCGAAAAAGCAGGTTCGGAAACTAAACAACGGGCGAGAGTTTAATCAACGCTTTTGAATACGAATAATATGACAGCAGTAAAAAAAATGAGCAGTTTTGATGTAAATAAAATTCGTGAAGATTTCGGCAACGAACAACGCAAAATTATTTGCGGTGATGTTATCGAAACTCTGAAAAATGAAATACAAGACTGTTCCGTTGATTTGATATTTGCTGATCCACCTTACAATATCGGGAAAAATTTCAACGGTCATAAAGATAGATGGAAAGATGATGAAAGCTATCTTGAATGGTGTTATCAATGGCTTGATTTGTGTGTCAAAAAATTGAAGTTGAACGGTAGTTTTTATGTGATGACTTCGACGCAGTTTATGCCGTTTTTTGATATTTATTTGCGTGAAAAGTTGGATGTTTTATCTCGTATCTGTTGGTTTTATGACAGTTCGGGTGTGCAGGCAAAAAATTATTACGGTTCGATGTATGAACCGATTTTATTTTGTGTGAAGGACAAAGAAAATTATACATTTAACGCCGATGAAATTATGGTTGAAGCCAAAACGGGCGCGAAAAGAAAGTTGATTGATTACCGAAAAAATCCGCCACAAGTTTATAACTCGGAAAAAGTTCCGGGCAATGTTTGGGAGTTTCCGCGAGTTCGTTATCGAATGGACGAATACGAAAATCATCCGACGCAAAAACCGTCTGCGCTGCTTGAAAGAATTATTAAAGCGAGTTCAAACGAAAATGATTTGGTTTTAGACCTTTTTGCCGGAACTTTTACGACTTCGTTTGTCGCAAAAAAATTAAATCGGCGTTCAATCGGAATCGAGTTGCAAGAAGAATATGTAAAAATCGGTTTGCGAAGGCTTGAGTTAGAAACTGAATTTAAAGGTGAGAAGTTAGAAAAGCCGATTCGCACATTTGAAAAAGTGGCTTTTGCAGAACATCCGACTTTATTTTAGAAAATGGAGCATAGTTTTACCGAAAAAATTAAAGAGAGTTTGACTTCACATTTCGGCGAAGAAAGCGAAACCGTGTATCAAAAAAGCCAACTTTTACAGTATTTAAATTTAAAACTAAATCTGCGGACAGAGGCTCGAAAGCGCGTGGGAGTTTTGCAAATCTTTATGCAATTTACGTTTTGGTTGAAGATTATATTGAAAAAGATTTTATCGAAAACAACAGTTATGCCAAATATGAAGGCGCAGAATTTTCAAAATTATTTGCTCGACAAAGGCAATTACCGTTTGGCAACAAACTTCAAAACCACGCGCTAAACAATCGAATGAATGCGGAATTTCAGAAGTGTTTTCCAAACTCTGAATTTATTCCGATTCTTCGCAATCTTGAAACAAATCGTTATTGGATAAATGAAAATTTGTTGAAAGTTGAAATTGAAAAAACTGTATTCAATATTTCAAATGTAATCGTTGAAATAATTGACGAATACATCAAAACCAAACAAGATGCTTTTCAGAAATTCATTCAAGTTTGCGAAGAATTACAAACTATTGAAAATACTTCGCCGGAAAATGTTGAAGAATTTATTTTATCTCTGCTTGCGCCGAATGTTGATGCAAGGCTTTTTGAGATTGTCAGTTATGCAATTCTCAAATTTTACTATCACGACCAAAAAATCTTTTGGGGATTTGAGGTAGAAAATTTGAATAGCGAAAATCTCAAACTTTACAAAACAGGCAGAACAAATGCGAATGACGGCGGCATTGATTTTGTAATGAAACCGCTTGGACGATTTTTTCAGGTAACGGAAACTTTGGATTTCAAAAAATACTTTCTCGACATAGATAAAATCGAAAAATATCCGATTACATTCGTGATAAAATCCGCCGAATCAATCGAAAATCTGCATCAAAAGTTAAGAGAAAATGCGGTTAAATCATATTTGGTTGAAACGATTGTCGAGAAATATTTAGGTTGTATTGAAGAACTTATAAATATTCCTATTTTGATTGAAAGATTCAGAGAAACAGTTAATCAAGGTTCTTTGAATTCAATACTTAGCGAAATAGTTACGCAGAGCAAAGTTGAGTTCAATTACCAAGAAAACGAAGAATAAAAAAATGACAGCAGTAAAAAAAATGAGCAGTTTTGATGTAAATAAAGTTCGTGCGGATTTTCCGGTTTTGGCGCAAACGGTGAACGGCAAACCGTTGGTTTATTTGGACAACGCGGCTTCGTCGCAAGTGTCGAATTTGGTGATTGAGCGCGGCGCGAAATATTTGGCGGAAGAACATTCAAATATTCATCGCGGCGTTCATTATTTGAGTCAGCACGCGACGAGCGCGTATGAAGCGGCGAGGGAAAAGGTCAAGCGATTTATTAATGCGCCGAGCGCGAAAGAATGTATTTTCGTGCGCGGAACAACCGAAGGCGTGAATCTCGTAGCTTATTCTTACGGACGAAAATTTATTGGCGAAGGCGACGAGATTATTTTGTCGCAGATGGAGCATCATGCCAATATTATTCCGTGGCAGGTTTTGGCGGAGGAAAAAGGCGCGAAAATCCGCGTGATTCCGATGAATGAGCGTGGCGAATTGATTATTGACGAATACGAAAATCTTTTGAATGAGCGCACGAAAATCGTGGCGGTTTCGCACGTTTCAAATTCGCTTGGAACAATTAATCCCGTAAAAGAAATGATTGCGACAGCGCATAAATTCGGCGTTCCGGTTTTTGTTGACGGAGCGCAAGCCGTGCCGCATTTTCCGGTTGATGTGCAGGATTTGGACGCGGATTTTTACACTTTTTCCGGTCATAAAATGTTTGCGCCGACAGGTTCAGGTGTTTTGTTTGGCAAAAAAGAATTTCTCAACAAAATGCCGCCGTATCAAACGGGCGGCGGAATGATTCGCACGGTTTCGTTTGAAAAAACAACTTACGCGCCAATTCCCGAAAAGTTTGAAGCCGGAACGCCCGCGATTGCCGCCGGAATCGGACTCGGCGCGGCGGTTGATTATCTGAATTCGATTGATTTTGAAGCGGCGGCAAAATACGAACACGAATTGGTCGAATACGCGACCGAAAGACTTTCGGCAATCGAAGGCGTAAAAATCATCGGAACAGCAAGAGAAAAAGCATCGGTTTTGTCGTTCACCATCGAAAATGTCCATCCGCACGACATCGGCACAATCCTTGACCAACAAGGCATCGCCGTCCGCGCCGGACACCATTGCGCCCAACCCGTAATGCAATTCTTCGACGTTCCTGCGACGGCTCGCGCTTCGTTTGCGTTTTACAATACGCACGAAGAAGTTGATAAATTGGCAGACGCAGTGCAAAAGGTGATTGAGGTTTTTGCTTAAGATTTTGAAGAAGAGAACTTGGTTCATAACAGCATTTTTATTACTTTTTGTTACAACGTTTTTTGTTTGTGCAAGTTATAGTCATCCAAGCGAAAGTGAAATTAGAAGAGAATTTAGGCGGCGAAATCCAGATACGGAAATCATCAAAATGGATTTGGTCTTTGATGAAGTTGCTCTTGCTACCTATCAAATTGAATTTAGAAAAATTTCAAGCAACGAAGTTTCTACAAAACTTTTTACGCTTCAACAATGTATAAATTGGGATTGGAAAAGTGATTATAGAGAGTGTGGCAAGGAATAGTTTTAAATCCCAATTATGAAATCGAAAATAACAAAAATGCCCGCGAAAAATAACTACACGGTTAAAATGCACTGATTAAAGATATTCGGGCGGTTAAAATAAAGTGAATATACCATTTTCAAATATTGATTGGGAGATAATTCCGAAAGTCGAATACGCGGGCGAAACCGGAGTTTCGTTTTGGCAAACGGTTCAATTTCAAGGATTGAGAATCAGAATAGTTGAATATTCTGCCGGATATTTTGCCGATCATTGGTGCCAAAAAGGTCATATTGTCCATTGTTTGCAGGGCGAATTTGTAACTGAGCAGCAATCAGGCGAAAATTTTACGATGTCTGAAGGAATGACTTATATCGTTTCGGATGAACAGAGTTCGCATCGTTCGATCTCTGATAAAGGTGTAAAACTTTTAATAATTGACGGTGATTTTTTGAAATTAACTGACATTGACCAAAATGGAAATTCAAGTTCAGAAGAATAAATTTGAAATGAAAAAAGTTAATCTAGCCGAAAAATTTGCTTTGATAAACGAACATTGGCGACCGAAAGTTGTTGGCGAACTGAATGGTCAAGAAGTAAAACTCGTAAAATTCATCGGCGAATTTCCGTGGCATCATCACGAACGGGAAGACGAAATGTTTCTGGCGTTAAAGGGGAGTTTTCGGATCGAGTTTCGTGATAAAACGGTTGAATTGAATGAAGGCGAGTTTGTGATTGTGCCGCGTGGTGTTGAACATCGTCCGATTGCTGAAAGCGAAGTTGAAGTTTTGTTATTTGAGCCGAAAAATGTTTTGAATACGGGAAATATTGATGACGCGCAATTTACTGCGCCGATTGGTGATAAAGTTTGATTATGCGGAGTGATTTTAAGAAAATTTCGTTTGTTTTGGCTGTTGTTTTATCGCTTAATTTCAATCTTTTTGCTCAACAAACGAAGACGGAAATTGTTAATCCTGAAGTTTTTGAACTCGTCCAGATTGTATATTCTTTGACCGAATTTTCTAAAATGGACGCGAATCTGACAAATAAATCGAGTAAATATTATGCCGAGGTTCAAACGCATTTTGCCGCGTATGATAATCATCCGATAGTTTTGAAACTTAACGAAGCCGTCAAAAAAGACTACACAACTTATATTTCAAATCGCAACTACGCGCTCAATTTCCCTTTTAAAAACAACAAGTTAAAGGAGTTGGAAATTGTCCCGCCGTTGATAAAATTTCAAGCAAAAGTTCTCGGCGATGTGTTTGCGGATTTGAGTTTGTGGGAAGATTTTGCCGAAAAATCAAAGTTCCGCGAGTTTTACACAAAAAACCAAAAATTTTATCAAACGACAATCGCCGAAACCGCGAAAAATCTGCCGTTGGAAAAAATTCAAACTTGGCTCGAACGCGAATTTTCCGAACGCTACGACCGTTATTTGATAATAATTTCGCCGCTTATCGGCGGCACGCATTCAACCTTTCGGGCAAATTTTCAAGGCTTAAATCAATGTTTTATGTTCGTTTCGGACGCGAGCAGTTACGACCCGAAAAAGTTCACGCCGAAGCAGATTGAAGGACTTTACACGGGCGTGGTTTTTACCGAAATTGACCATAATTACAATAATCCGATTTCGGCGAAATTAGCGAAAGAAATTACAGAAGCAATGCCTGACACAGCAAAATGGTCAAACGGCGCGGAAGCAAAAGCAGGTTTTTACAAATCGGCGTTAAAAATTTTCGATGAATACACCACGCACAGCATTTACTTGTTGTATATTCACGACAATTTTTCTGCCAAAGATTACGAATTTATCCGCGACCGCAAAATTGCTCAAATGACAGAACGGCGTGGTTTTGTTAAATTTAAAGAGTTTCAAGAAGAATTTTTACGCTTCTACATAGCAAGAAAACAAGGCGAAAAACTCGCCGATTTGTATCCGCGAATTATAGATTGGGCGGCTAAAGAAAAATAACGCATTTGAAAAGTTCAAAATCAAAAAAGCCGTCTGTTCTGACGGCTTTTTTGAAAATACAAAATTTAATGGCGGAGCCGACGGGGCTCGAACCCGCGACCTCCAACGTGACAGGCTGGCGTTCTAACCAACTGAACTACGACTCCGCATTTAGATTTGGGATTGCTGATTTCAAATTGCCGATTTATTAAAACCCGCAATCCGAACTCCCAAATCCAAAATCGAATTGGTGGGCACGAAGGGACTCGAACCCCTAACTTCCTCCTTGTAAGGGAGGCTGTCTACCAATTGACATACATGCCCTCGAAAAAAAAATCAAAAATCTACTCGCGCTGGTAAATCAAGCGCGAATTGCCATACTACGAAAATTTCACCTCGAATGTCAAGCAAACTCAAATCATTTTTTCAATACGGGCTTCTGTGTTTGGCTGGTTTCCGCGTCATACAATAAAACCGTGCCGCCAAAACCGACAATCCAACCTTTGTTGCCGTTGAAGAAGATTTTTTCAAATTTATGTTTAATCTTCGATTCCTTTAAAATCCAAACATTTCCTGCCGAATTTGTATAAAGCACGGTGCCTTCGTCGCCGATTGCCCAACCTTTATTTTGGCTTGTAAAAAAGATGTCGTTTAGGTTTTTGGTAACGCCTGATGTTTGTTCGCGCCAAGTTTTTCCGCCGTTTGTGGTTTGAAAAATTTTGCCTTGTGTTCCGGCTGTCCAACCGATTTTCGAGTCAAGAAAAAAGACTGAATTAAATTTTGCCGTCGGATTATTGAAAATGCTTGAAGGTTTCCACGTTTCGCCTGCGTCTTCGGTGAAAAAAATGCTGCCGCTTGCGCCGACAATAACGCCGTTTTTCGCGTCGGCAAAAGTTCCGTCGAGCAGTAGAAATTTAGCGGGCGAAGCCTGACGTTTCCATTTTTCTTCAGCGTCGCGCAAGGCGTAGAATGCACCCGATTCGCCGATGGCAAAGCCTTGGTTTTCGGAGTTGAAAAAGAGTTTGACGAGGCGTTCGCGCTTGATGTCTTGAAACTCGATTTTTTCCCAATCTATGCCGCCGTTAGTGGTTTTTAGAATATATGACGAAGCGTTTGCGCCGCGATTGAAAATGTTTCTTTCGCACAAAAGCCAGCCTGTAAATTCATCGGAAAAATAGACTTGGCGGATGTTATCTTCGGTCAAAAGTTTTTCTTTTTTCCAAGTTTTCCCGCCGTCGTTTGTGGCAAACAAAGTTCCGTTACTGCCTGCAATCCAGCCCGTTTTTTCGTTGACGAAATAAACATCGTGAAGCCACGCGAGTGTGTTCAGATTTTGTTTTAACCAATCTGCCCGTGCCGTTTGAAAACAAACGAAGCAGAGCAGAACGAAAATAATTGTTTTGAAAATATTCATCAAAAAAACAATCGCAAATCTTTATAACGGGCTTCCGAACAGCAAACGAACGGCGCTTACTTTGCCAAGCGTGTCAAATAATTTACTCCAAGTAAAGCCTTTATCGCCGACGAAAACTTGGTCGCCAGGATTCAAATAAATCATCGGAATTTTGCCGCGTTCCATTTCGACATAATTTACATCTTTGCGAACCAGATTACCTTGAGCATCAAAATATACAATCGCAATTTTCTTTTTGTCGCCACCTTTGGCAATTCCGCCGGCTTCCGTCAAAGCCTCAAAAAGACTAACTTTTCGGTCTAAAACACGAATTCCCGGCGCAACGACTCTGCCCATTACGCTGTAACGCGCCGACATTGCTTTTTCGAGCGTTACGGTAACTTTCGGTTCGATAATGTATTCGTCGAGTTTCTTTTCGATTTCAGCCGCAACTTCTTCGACGGTTTTGCCGCCGACTAAAATTCCTTCGCGGATTAACGGATAGGAAAGCCGCGCCGTCGGTGGCACGGTCTTGCTCGTTAAACAATAATCCGGGCATTGACCGAAAACCTCGACGGAAATCACGTCATTCGGTCCGAGCCGATATTCTTTCAGATAATTTTCGTAATAATTTACGACCTGTTTTTCATCGTCCGCGTTCTCGGTTTGTGTTTTATTAGTTTCGGTTTGCGTCGGTTTTTCTTCGGTTTTAGTTTCCGTCGTTGCCACACGATCACGAGTTTTCGTTTCAGTCGGCGGATTTTCGGTTTGTGCCGAAACCGCAAAAATCGCGCCGAACGCCAAAATCAATAAACTGCTCTGAAATAATTTTACTACTTTCATTTTTCCTATCTCCGTCCAATAAAAATGCTTATTAAACACTTTAATCCAAAAAAAATCCCTTTCTCCTCTTCTCGCCTTTCCCCTTTTTCCTCAACGTCCGCCTTTTCCGAATAAAACGGTTTTTACCGTTTCAAAAATAATCACAAGGTCGAGCGCAAGGCTTTGATTTTTGATGTAATAAAGTTCGTATTCGAGCTTTTGCCGTGCATCTTCGACTGATGCGCCGTAAGGATATTTTATTTGCGCCCAACCTGTCAAGCCCGGCGCGACGAGGTGGCGATGTTCGTAAAACGGGATTTCTTCCGCAAGTTGCGCGACAAAATGCGGACGTTCCGGGCGTGGACCGACAAAACTCATTTCGCCTTTGATGATGTTCCAGAATTGCGGAATTTCATCAACGCGAATTTTGCGGATAATTTTTCCGATAAAGGTTGTGCGGTCGTCGTCAGCAGTTGCCCAGACAGGTTTGCCGTCGGCTTCGGCATCGGTTCGCATTGAGCGGAATTTGATGACTTCAAAGAGTTTGCCGTTTTTTCCGACTCTTTCCTGCTTATAAAAAACAGGTCCGGGCGATTCTAATTTAATCAAAAACGCCGTCAAAATTGCGATTGGCAAAGAAATGATTAAACCGAAAATCGCCAACGAACGATGGACGATTTCGCGCACGAATACGCCAAGCCGCGTATCGCGTTTGCGCCCCGCAAAAATCAGCCACGAAGGACGCAGCATATCAATACTAACTTTTCCGGTTACGCGCTCGAAAAACGATGTGCATTCTTCGATTGAAACATCGCCCGCCAAACTCATCCGCAGAAGCGTTTCGGTCGGAAATGTTCCACGACGTTCGCGCACCGCAATCACGACACGATTGATTTTTTCGTTACGAATTACATCTTCCAAATTTTCCGAATTTCCCAAAAAGTTCATTGTTTCCGGTAAATTTTTCGGTTTCGAGCCGTTTTCCGTAACAAATCCGATGATTCGATAACCTGCGTCGCGTCTTTTCCAAACGGCTTCCGCCGTATCAATCGCGGCTTTTCCCGTGCCCACAACCAAGATTTTTTCACCGATTTCGGGATGTCCCGTTAAAAAATGAATCAAAACGCGCCAGATGAGAAGCAAAACCAAAACGAGCGGCACGGAAATCAAAGAAATTCCGCGCCCGATCATCAAAGGCGGCGCAAGATAAAACAAAAACGCAAGCAATGCCCAAGCAATGCCCATTGCTTGGACAAGCCGAAGCATCAACTCGCGCCGATTGCTCATTACCGTATAATCGTAAAGGTCGTAAAAATAAAGAATTAAAAGACAAACAAAACTGGCAAGCGCAATTTTATACCAACCGTTTTTGTCATTGAGTTCAAATTCCGAACCGTCAACTCCAACGCGCAAATACAAAGCAAGAATAATGCCGCCATAAATTATCGCGGCATCTGCTAAAATTAATCCGATTGTTCGCGGACTGAATTTGCGGGCGCTCATTGGTTTTGCAGTGAGCGGTAAGCAGTGAGCAGTGAGCAGTAAATAAATCTGCTTACTGCTCACCCTTACTGCTTACCGGTTTTATAATATCCGTAATTATAATGGCTTTCGTCTAAAACGTCTTCGGATTGATTGAGGACAACACCGAGCATTCGTTCGCGCGGAACGGTTTCCATCACGCGGTCAACTGCGCTGTAACGAGTTTTTCCGGCGCGGATGACGAGCATCGCGCCGTCTGCTTGATTAATTAAAACTGCTGCGTCCGTAAAAATTCCGAGCGGTGGCGCGTCAATTATGACATAATCGAACATATCGCGGACTTCGCGTAAAATTTCTTTGAATTTCGGACCTGAAATAAGTTCTGCAACATCGTTTCGCGCATCGCCGCCGGGCAAAATGTAAAGTCCTGAGGGAGTGATTTTGATGATTGCATCTTTAACCGAACAAGTTCCGGCAAGAATATCGGAAAGTCCTTTTTCGGTTTCGATTCCCAAGTAATCGGCAAGCGAAGGCATTCGCAAATCGCTGTCAATAACCAGACATTTCAAGCCGTCCGTTTGTGCGAGCATCCACGAAAGATTGAGCGCGGTGATTGATTTTCCTTCGCTCGGATTGATGCTGGCAACAACGATTGCCTGTAATTTTTTCGTCTGGCTTTTGTGTAAAATGTGCGTCCGAAGACTGCGATATTCTTCGCAATATGTCGAATGCGGTTGCGTAATTGCAACAAGTCGCGGTTCGACGCGCTCGGCTTCAATTTCCCACTCGGTAAATTCCGGTAAGGTTTTTTCAGCCGGGCGCGTCGTTACGACGGCGTTTAATTTTGCCCCGACAGCTATTTCTGTCCTCGAATCAGGGAGTGCCATCCCGATTAAAGAATCTGACTGTCTATTAAACGCCGAACTCGGTGTGCCGATTTTAAATTCTTTTTCGCCGAACATTTCCGGCGGACGAGTCATACGGCGCGTCTTTATGTCAAAAGGAACGACTTTTGACGACGCAGAATTTTTCGGAATCTCTAAAACAATTTCCGCTTCATCTCCGGTTTCGGATTGTTTTTTCTGTAACGCTTTAAGAATACTCATAAAATGCTCCGCATTTGTAATGATAAATTCGGAATGATGAATGATGAATAAGAAAAATAATTCATCATTCTAAATTCATCATTTAATAAAACCCTCCGACTTCTTCGATTTCCAAATTTATTTCGTCGTCCAAATCGTCAAACGGTTTCGGAATAGGTTTGCTTTTGCCGTTGCCATTGCTGTTGCCATTTCCACTTCCATTTCCGTTCGAGATTTCACTCTGAAACTTTTTTGTGTTTGTCGGCTCGACTCGTGTTTGATTTTTCCAAAGTTCTTCACGCGCTTCGGCGGTCAGAACACGCGCCGATTGCACATTTTCGACTAGTTTTTCCGTTGCTTTGAGCATTTCGCGGCGCGGAAGCAAATCAAGATTGTCGGCAACATCTTCGATAATTTGACGACCGATAACCTGTTCGCCCGCCGCATATGCCGCAATCAAAGAATTGTCGCAAAGATTGTTGATTTGGCGCGGAATGCCTTCCGAGCATTGATAAATCAAATCAATCGCGCCTGGCGTAAAAATATTCGGCTGGTCGCTGCCGGCAATTAAAAGCCGTTCGGTAATATAGCGTTCAACTTCGTCAACGTCAGGCAAAGCGTGCATTTTGCAGCGAAGCGCGACGCGCTGTTTTAATTGACGCAAATTCGGCTGATTCAATTTTTCGCGCAGTTCGGGTTGTCCGGTCAAAACAATTTGCAGATGTTTCGCGTTGTCCGATTCAAAATTGAGCAACAGACGAATTTCTTCCAAGACGTAATCCGACAATTCGTGTGCTTCGTCAATAATCAAAACGGTTCGAAGCCCGCGCTGATGCCGCGCTTCCAAAACTTTGCCCATTTCCTGCAAAAGTTCGGCTTTGTTCGTCCAATTCTTGATGCCGAGCATCTGCGTAACGTGATGATAAAATTCATCAATCGAAAGACGCGGATTGAAAACGTAAGCTGCCAAAACCGACGAATCAAGCCGACGCAAAATCCAACGCAAAGCCGTTGTTTTACCCGTGCCGACTTCGCCCGTTAAAACAATCAAACCTTTGGCATTTTCGAGTCCGTAATACAAACTCGCCAAAACTTCGTTATAACTCGGCGTGAACACGATGAACCGCGGATCGGGAGTCAAAGTAAACGGTATATCTTCTAATCCGAAAAATTCTCTATACATAATCTTTCTCCGAAAGGATTTAGGATTTAGGATTCAGGATTTAAGATTTTAATTTTGAATCCTGAATCCTAAATCTTAAATCCCTATGAAACCATACGCTCAAAAATTCGCGTAACTTGTAGTGCCATCACAATTAACGGAATTGCGGTAACAGCCGCCGCAACACCGATTAAAACCTTCAAATAATGCGACCGATTGCGCCAAGTCTTTTCGTTATATGACAAAAGTGGCGGAACGCTCGCCAAAACCGGCAGACCTGTGTAATGCTTTGCGTCTTCGATATTTTGAATCTTAAAAATTCGCGGAATTTCAAAAATTCCCGCCAAAAACAAACCGATTGCCAAACCAATCGCGCCGCCCATTGCGGTTAAAAGTCCTTTTTTCGGCGCAACCGGCGACGAAGGCAAGTTTGCCGGATCAACTACACGGACGGTTTCGCCTTGCGCGTTCGATTCACGATTAACTTGCAACGACGCATCGTTTTTCTTTTTCAAAAGCTCGTCGTAAGTTTGCTTTGCCGATTGAAATTGCGTATTGATGCCTTCGAGCGCGACTTTAACATTCGGCGAAGCATTAATTTTTTCGTCAATAATCTGAATTTGCCCCGCGTTTGCGCGAAGTTCGTTATCTTTATTCGTGATTTGTTGGTCAATCAAAGCAATTTTGCCTTCCTCTTTTTGCTTTTCGAATTCTAAATTTT
>CALMEH010000406.1 GCA_937863115.1 uncultured Acidobacteriota bacterium | reverse complement strand
GTTCAACTCGAAAAAAAATCCTGCTCCACGCAAGGTCTCCCAAAAACTCTCATTAATCATTATGTAGGCAAGAAAAGCCATTGAAAATGTTAAGATTCAAAAAGGCAGTTTTCAATGGATAAAGCATCTATTTAGTAGTATTTTGTAACTAACACAGCAGACGTGCAAATGTTAGAAAACCAACAATTTGAGCCGGAATCTACCGTGGGAGAAGTGTCCAATGAAAATGGTTACTCTCTCCAGGAACGCTCAATTTTGGATACATTGCCCTTAATAAAAAAAGCTGTAAAAAAGGGTTTGTATTATTCTCAGCAAGCGGTTGAGGATATTTCGCAAAAGGTTTTGATGAATCTTTGGCGGTGGCATTCAAAAGATGAAACTCGCCAATTATCTGAGGAAGAATGGAAAAAATTTGCGGTTCGCGCCGCGCAGAACGAAGTCAAGCAGTTTTATCGCTCAAACGGAAAACAGATTAACTCCACCGGTTATCTCGAAGACACTTTAAAACCTATCGAAGATGTTTCCGGTCGAATTACAGGAAATACCAAAAAAGAAATAAATTCACTGGCAGTTTGGGCTTGGGAAGAGATTAAAAAACTTTCCCTTCGTCAAAAATATGCCTTATTATTGCAAAAACAAGAACTCGTATTTTATCTCGTGGCAAGCCAATGTTGCCAAATTCAAGAAGTAGCCGCTCATTTACAATTATCCAGAGAAAAATTTATCGAAATTTTTCAGCTTTTACCGATTTCTGATGAAAAAATCAGTGAAATTTTATATGAAGTAACCAAGGAGACTTTAACCCCGAAACAAGTGTGGGAAGCACGAAGCAAAGCCCGAACTAAATTGGCTAAAGTGTTGAAATAAAACTATGGCTCATTTATCTAACAAGCAAATAAAGAATATTTTTCAAGGAAATGCTGAAGGCGTGAACTTAACTTCTGCGCTTATTCACGTTGAAGAATGTTCACATTGCCGCTCAAAAATCCCTTTCCTTCAAAAGACCCAAGTAATGGATTTGATTTTGCAAGATCCGATTTCAAAAAAAAAAGTAGAATTAGAATTACCAACTACGCGAACAACTAAACCCGATTGGAAAAATTCCTTTTGGAATTGGCAAAATCCGGTTTTTTCTTATAGTTTTGCGGCACTTTTAATTTTGCTCTTCGGCGGCATCGGTTTTTGGATTTTCAACAATAATCAATCAACCAAAGATGTAGTTAGTTTGCCTGTAAATCAAGCTGTTGAGAAACCCAAAAATGAAGTATCAAATGTTGCAGAAAATACTCCATTTGAAAATATTGCTTCGCAGAACACAAATACGAATCAATCAGAGGAAAACACGCTTCCGAAAAATCGGGAAATCGTCGTTCCGCAACCAACTCCAAATAAAGAAAACGAAATTGATATTAATTCTCTCGACCAACGAGAAATGGCGGTTAATTTGAATAAACTTCCGCCGTCTTTGGCAGATTTACGGTCTTCTGAAACTATTCTCCGTAACGAAAATACCGAGAAAATTAATTTTTCCGCCAAATATCCAAACGGAGAAATTATCCGCGAAACTCAGCCTGTTTTTAAATGGAGTTCGGTTAAAAATGCTTCGTCTTACAAAGTTACGGTTTATGATGAAAATTTGAATGAGATTTTCAGCAAAGAGGTTTCCGGCACAAATTCAAAGGTTGAAACACAATTGCAACGCGGAGAAAAATATCTGTGGCAAGTAACTGCAAATGTTAATGATAACGGCAAAAGTTCGACTATTACTTTACCTCCGACTACTTTTAGAATTGCCAAAACCGAAACCATTAATCAAGTTGATAAATTAAAAAATTCTTCGCAATGGAAAAAAGTAAATTCGTTGTTTAGAGCAGGATTATTAGTCGAAGCCGAAGCCGCCGTCAACGAAATATTGAGAAAAAATCCAAAAGACAAATCGGCTCTGAAAATGTTAAATCGAATAAAAACCATCCGCAAAAATAATCAGAGAACGCCGACAGTTACAAAACCTGCCCAATAAAACGGATGACTTGCCAAGCCTTTTTTCTCAATTTGCTTGATGGCGGTATTTTGCAAGGCTTTTGCCGTTGGTTCGCCTTTGGCAAAATTTTGATGAAACAAATTCATCTGCTCGGCGGTTGCCTTATCATCAATATCCCATTGTGTCCCGATTACATTTTGACTTCCAGCCGCCAAAAATGCCCACGAAAGACTCAATAAACCTTCGCCGTTCAAGGTTTGTCCGTTGCTGGTGCTACACGCTGACAAAATTACGAGTTTCGGAGATTTTTCAAGTTCGATAATCTCTTCGACCTCTAATTTCCCATCATTTTGCTTGTCTTTGGTCAAAAGCATCGCTGAACGCATCGGCTGAGATTCATCTAATTTTCCGTGAACGGCTAAATGCAGCAAATCAACTTTGCCGATTTCACTTTTCAGATTCGTTTCAGTTGCATTTTCTTTTAATTTATAAATGCCATTCGGATAAATTTGGGCGAGACTTTTTATTTCATTTTCTGCTTGGAGCAAAGGTTTGGCTAAATCAGTGGTTGGATTACCAAATCCGGCAATATTTTTTGATTTGGCAGAAACCGAATTTTCTCGATTTTTGAGCGTTTGCAAAATTTTCAGAGACGGAACATAACTGACTGAAAATGTTTGAATTAAGTATTTTTGTTGTGAATCCTTGAGAGCTTGAAACGGCACTTTCCACAAAATGCCATCGGGAATAATAATAAGCTGATTTTTGGAATTAATTTCGTTTTCGATTGGTTTGATGAGCAAATCATATAATTCTCTCGAAGCAGAATTTACGCCCAAATCCTGCTTAGTGATTTTGTCACGCCACTTCCCTATTTTTTCGTTTAATAATTTTTCTGCAATATTTATCCTAAACGCTTTTATCGGCTCGTTTTGTTTGAGGACAAAAACCACCACGCCATCAGTTGTAAATGAATAAGACAAAATCGCACTATTTGGAAACTTTTGAGTTAATGATTGAATCTCAGCTTGTGTAATTTCGTTTTGAGCAACTTTTTTCTTTATTTCCTCAATATCACGTTTGGCATTTGCTTTTTCTTCGTAACCTTTTACTAATGCCGTAATTTCGGTTTGATTACCTTTCCTCTGCATCAATTCCAGAAGTTTTTGAAAAAGATTTTTGCGAATAGCTTTTGCCTCATCAGTCAAAATCCAGCTTGTCCCAAGATCGCCAAGCTGTTTATTTTCATTAAGTTTATTGCTTAACCATCTTGATTTATAGCTGTCTGTATGAAGTAAAGCTCCGGCAAAATTATCGCGTTCAATTTCAAGCTGGGTTTTAAATCGAAACGGAGCGATTTTGTCGTCCAAATTATTTGCTTGTATCTGAAGATTTTGGGTTTGATAGAGCAAATCCTTAAATTGTAAAATTACTTCGTCAAGTTTTTTTACGGCTTCGTCTGCCGATATTTCTTTTGCTTGATAGCCATATAAGGTTTTTAAGTAATTCAAGTTAAAAATCGCCGGTGTAAAATTACTTTTTTCGGCATATCGCATTGCCATATCAAAAGATTCTTGCGCTTTTTTTGTTTCAAGTTGTGTTGCCAGAAACATTCCGTAACCCAAATAATATCTATACTTTAATTGATCAATCAGTTTTTCTTTATCAATTTCGATTTGCCTGAATATCTTTCGCGCTTCTTCCGAATTATTTTGATAAACAGCGACCTCAGCTAAACCTAATAATCCGGTATATTTATATTCCGCGTTATCCAATTCTTCGGCTAACGAAAGCGTATTTTTTAACTCTTTTTCTGCTAACGAAAACTCTTTTTCCCAAAGATATGTCAATCCAATAATTGAAACATAGAATAATTCTCTATTTTTATTACCGATTTCTTGCGCTTTTTTTATTCCTATTCTTGCTAATCTGATTGCTTCAAAATCATTCCCTGCATTACTGTAAATTGCGATACTCGCCGCTATAAAAAAATATTCATTTGTTCGGCTGGTGTTTTTACTCAACAATTTTTCTCCCTTTTGTTGAAAATAAAAACTTAAATCAAATTTGTTTTGATTATTGAAGACATATACAAGATAGCTTTGTATTTCAAGCAATGAGTTATAGTCATTTGATTTTGCTAAATAAGTTTCGGCTTGCTCGTAACACGCGAAAGCCTCCGCGTAATTTTCTTTGTAAAAATAATAAAGTCCTAAACTTTTAAAAACTAATCCTTTCAGTTCTTCTGATTTTAACTGTTCTGCTAACTGGAATGATTCATTGATGTAATCCAAAACAGGAAAAGAATCATCAAAAACAGTTTTTATTTTTATGTCAGCAATTTCCAGCAAGACTTTCGCCAAAATGCTTTTTGTTTCCGGATCGCTAATTTTTTTTAATTCATTTTGTGCCTTTGTAAAATTAATAAGGGCATTACCGAAACCTTTATTACCTTCTAATTCGATAATTGCCCTTCCGTTTTCAAAATAGCTTTCGGCAACAATTTTGTTTGTTTCCGAGAAAACAGAAAAAATCGAGATTATTTCAAAAGATGTCTTGGCTTTTGCGAAATTTCTTTGTTGGAAATGTTTTTTGCCGGATTTGAGCAGGTAATTGCAAGCATTTACCCTTTCTTTAGCGGTAGATTTATTCGCCCAATCCATTATCTCGGTATTGTTTAGCTTTAGTAAAAAAGTATAGTCCGATTGGGATATTTGAGAAAAACTTTGAGAAAAGAATACTAAAAATAAAGTTAAAACCGTTAAATGTCGGGAAAATGGAAATTTCTTTTTTCGATAAGTTCTAAAAAAAGAAAGACGATTAAAGTAAAATGCAAACATTTCCATATAACCCATTATTTAGGCAGACCTATTTTTTTTCAAGTAAAATTTCAGAGCGATTAAAGGTTGTATTAACGCAACCTTTAATCGCTCTGGTTTCTCTCAAATAAATGATTTTTATTCCCGATTGGTTTTACGGGCAATTTACCGGACATTTAGTCGTGCAACTTCCAAGAATGCAAAGAGTTCTTACCGGTCTGAACCAATCAATATATGCTTGAAATCTTTGATTGGGAATCGGAATATCAGTGCTGCTTCCAAATGGTATTGTCCAAAATCCTGTGGAGCTTTTTAGAATAAACCAGTCTCCCGTGCTTGGTCTCCAAACGGCTTTGTCCATAATATTGTCTCCATCATAATCGCCCGGCACCACTTTGTCAGTAGATTGACCGAATTGAAAAACTCCAAGCCCATTAATATGCCAATTACCCGTGCTTGGTCTCCAATAAGCAAAATTTGCTACCCCATCTCCATCATAATCGCCCGGAACGGGAACATCGCCATTTGTTCCCCAAATACTTATTGAACTCAAGACAGTCGAATTATTACCTCCTACCGAGGCTTTAACCCATTCCCCTGTTGATGGATACCAAATAACAACATCGTCTTTGCCATCCCCGTCATAATCAGCAACAGCCGGAGAAAAATTATCATCGTTGTCACTGGCAAACATAAGTTCTACAATAGCTTGATTACTGCTTTTACGAAAATAAAATACTGGTCTAATTTTGTTACCTGGTTCACTTATGGCACGCAAAATACCCAAATCAGTTATGCCGTCGCCATCGTAGTCTGCCGGAACTGGATAATCACTCGCGCCATTACCAAAAAGTTTTCCCACTTCAACATTATTGGAAGTATATTTTATATACCAATATCCTGTAGTTTTTCTGAACACTGCCCAATCGGTTTTGCCGTCTCCGTCATAATCTCCATCCAGCGGAATATCTCCCGTCATTCCCCAATGAAGAGGAACCGCATTACTTTGACTGCTGCCGAAATACCAAAAATCTCCGGTGCTTCGCTGCCAAACTGATATGTCGGTTTTGCAATCACCATCATAATCAGGAGTTCTTATTGCTTTGTAATAGTTCGTTTGGTAACAAGACGGAAATGTAAACGGATTGGTAAAAACCGACGATTGATTAAATATTGACATTTTCATTGACTGAACTGATTCTTTTGAAAAAACAGTGCCGACTAAACTCAATATGAAGATGACTAACATCAGAATAGTCATTTTCATTAAACGAAGATTTTTAATATTCTCTAATATATTTTTCAAGTTTTTCATATCTCTCAATTTTATGTTCTGCAAAATTACTTGATTTTGCGAACCTTTTAAATATCTGGTTTCACTAATTTCCCGGCAACTTTTTTAGACGGGAAGCTAAATGTTGCGTCAGTATTTCAACTTGGGTAAATTTAATAACTTTATACATCAAAAAAAATTAAATATCTACTGTTTTTTCAATATTTTAGAAAATTTTATGTTTTTTTATTTTTATAAAAAAAATATCAGTTTTTTAGCGTTTTTTTTGTCATTTTGGAGGCAAGGTCGAGGTAAAAAGAGCGTTAAAGCCAATCGTATTTTGAGTAAAAAAAGCGGACTAATCTTAAATTGGCTTTTAAGATTAGTCCGCTTTTTTTTATTTTGTGAAAAGCCAAAATGCCGATGGTTTTGTGAAAACAAAATACTGCAATCTGAAACTTCCGTTATATGTTGTAAAAGTGATTTAAAAACTCGGCACAAGAATTACCTGAACACGTCGATTTTTGGCACGATTTACGTTTGTCGTATTCGGCGCAATCGGTAAACTCGCGCCGTAACCTTTGGCTTCGATTCTGTCAGAATTAACTCCTGAAGTTTTCATTTTTTCCATCAAAAGATTGGCGCGTTCCTGTGTCAAATATTCGAGTTCGTCGGGCGTTCCTTTGTTGTCCGTGTGCGATTCGATAACGATTTTGTAATCGGTCGAATTAGCCAACACCGCACCCAATTCATCAACTTTCGGCTCGGCGATTGTTGAAAAAAGGCTGACGCGAGTTGATTGCCACCAATTTTCTCCCAACGTCAAAACTATTCCTCGCTCGTTTTTGGCAACCGTGCCGAAACGTTTAAGTGATTGCATTAAAACATTTTGATTCGATTGCAGACGGTTGATTCTCTCGCGTTCTTCTTGTTGTTTTTGTGCGGCATTTTGTTCGCCTTCAATACGGGCAAGTTTGACTTTGGCTTCTTCGCCTTCGGTTCGTGCTTTGCTTAATTCTTCGCGCAAACGAGTGTTTTCGTCGCGCAAATCTTTGATTTGAGTTTGTGCGTTTTGCAAATCGCGTTCGACCAATTCGCGGCGGCGAATTTCTTCGTTTAATTCGGCGCGGATTTCGCCGGTTTTGCTGTCGGCAGTTGCCGCTTTTCGTTCCAATTCGCGGATTTCTTGATTTCGTTCGGTTTCTTTATCGCGGTTTTGGCGAGCTTCTTTGCGGGCGTTTGCCGTATCTTCGGCTTTGACCGAAGCAGTTATCGAACGCCGTGCAATGGTGTCAATTTCTTCCTCGTTTCGTTTGGCTTCCCAAGCGCGTTCGGCGTTTTGCAAAAGCGTTTCGGCTTCTTGTAATTCAACGCCTGCGTAAGTTTGCGCTCCAGCAAATTTCGCTAAAGCCAAGGCTTGTTTCGCTTGCAAAAGCGCGGAAGGCGTTTTTGCATAATCAATTTCGGCGATTTGCGGCGTTCGCGCATCGGAAAAATAATCGCTAGAATTTCCGAGATATGAAACTACCGGAGTCGTTGACAAAACTCTTCCGCTTGCCGCCAAAGGGCTAACATTCTCAAGCATAACTTCACGGCTTGGACGACGCACAAGAAAATGCGGTTCAGCCGTAATTATCAATGCAAAAGTTTGTAAAGGAGTTGTAACGGAAATTTTGGAATCAAATTCAAAAAAACCGCGCCGCCGAATTTCGCCCAAATTATCAACTGCGCCGTCGGTCGAAATCGCCCATAAAACATATGTTGCATAACCTGCGCCGAGTTCAAACGGGCGCGGCATTTTTGAAATTGAAAGTTCAATTGTTGTGCCGTTTTTGCTTGTTCTTTTGATTTTTCCTTCGCCCTTCATTCGTGGAAATCTGGTCGTGCCGCGAAATTGCAGATTAACCAATTCATCCAGCGGATAAGTTACAGCGGTTGTCTGCCGTCCGATGTCTTTTTGTGAAAAAGCGGAAATAGTGAACAAAAAAAGTAAAATTATTGCAGGAATTATTTTTAAAGCGTGTGTTTTCATCATTTTTATTTCTCCGAATAGTTCTGACTCTCTGAAAAAGATGCCATATTTATTGATTGCGTTGCAAATTGTCGGAGCGCTCACGGCTCGTCCGCACAGGTAAAAAAAACATTTTGCTGGCGGACGAGCCGTCGGGGCTCCAAGGTCCACTTTGCTGACAAAGGTTTTCTTTAGTATATTCATTGTTTTACCTGCGAATGAAAGATTTCAAAAGACTTCTCAAATATTTGCGTCCGCATCTTTTTACATTTATTGCGGCGGTTGTGGCGATGATTTTTGTCGCGCTTTTTGAAACCGCGCTCGGCGCTTTGATTACGCCGATTTTCAATCTTGCCTTTAATTTCGGTCAAACCGTAACTTCTACAACTCCGTTTAACCTGCAAAGTTTAATTCCTCAGGACGATTGGTATAAAGCGTGGATGACAATTTCCGCACTTTTGTTAGCTTTCACGGTTTTTGGTGGAATTGCCGAATATTTTTCTTCATATTTGATGGCAAAAATCGGACAATCGGCGATTTTGGAACTAAGGCAAGAACTTTACTCGCACCTTTTGAAACAACCTGCCGCATTTTTTCAAAAACATCGGACAAATTTTCTGGTAGCCAGACTTGTAACCAGCGCGGCGGCGATTGAATACGCCGTTGCGGGAAATTTACGCGACGTTTTGCGCGAAAGTTTCAATCTTGTTTTCTTTCTGTCGGCGGCTTTTTTTTATAATTGGCGTTTGATGCTCGGCGCAATGATTATCGCGCCCGTGATTGCCGGATTAACTTCAAAATTCAGTAAATCTTTACGAAAATTGGCGCAAGAATCGTTTGAAGGCAACAAGGAATTAACCGACACGGCGCAAGAATCGCTTTCAAATCACACGATTGTTTCGGCATATCGCGCCGAAGAACGCGAAAAAGGACGTTTTCGGAAAGTTGCCGAAAAAATCGCCCGCGCCAATCTTCGTTCTTACCGAATTTCCGCGCTTTCGCCGCCAATTATTACGACAATCGGCGTTTTTGCAATCATCACGCTTTTATATTTCGGTTTGCGCGAAATCAACGCCAAACAAATGGACGCGGCGGAATTTTTTACGTTTTTGTTTTTCCTGTTCCGAAGCTACGATCCGATGCGAAAAATCTCGCGTCAGCACAATGAAATTTCAAAAGCATTCGCCGCCGCACGCGATGTTTGGGACGTTCTAGACGAAACCGAAGCCTTGCCCGAAAAAGAAAACGCTGTTCAATTAAAACCATTGAACGATAAAATTTCGCTCAAAAATGTTTCGTTTAATTACGGCGAAGAAGAAAAATCAGTCGTCAAAAATTTCAATCTCGAAATACCAAAAGGCGAAATGATTGC
>CALMEH010000405.1 GCA_937863115.1 uncultured Acidobacteriota bacterium | reverse complement strand
GGCAGTCTC
The DNA here is from genome assembly GCA_937863115.1 of uncultured Acidobacteriota bacterium. GTDB lineage: Bacteria > Acidobacteriota > Blastocatellia > Pyrinomonadales > Pyrinomonadaceae > CALMEH01. The sequence goes on along the minus strand of CALMEH010000405.1, from coordinate 4,762 downwards.
GGTAGCGAAGACATCTATCAAAGCACGCGCAACGCAAACGGCACATATAATGCCCCGACGAATGTTGCGGAATTGAACAGCGCGTCGTTCGATAGGAATTCGGCGGCCAGAAACGGCGGTTTAGAGATATTTTTTGCATCGGAGCGCGACGGCGGATTAGGCGGACGGGACATTTGGGTTTCAACCCGCGCATCCGTTTCCGCCGAGTGGAATCCGCCCGTCAATGTCGCCAGCGTCAACTCTTTCGGCACGGATCACACGCCGTCTCTCTCGCCCAACGGCACGATTCTTTATTTTAGCTCTGACCACGACGGTTCGCCGGATATTTACACTGCCACCCGCGTCAGCGTCAACCGCACTCCAACCGCCGATTTTGACGGCGATGACGAACCGATTTGAGCGTTTTCCGCCCGTCGGACGGAACTTGGCACATTCTTAATAGCGGCACGAACACTTATCGCGTCCAATCGTTCGGCGCAAACGGCGACAAAATCACTCCGGGCGATTACGATGGTGACTCTCGAACAGATTTCGCTGTTTTCCGCCCGTCAAGCGGCGTTTGGTGGATTCTGCGAAGTTCGGACAATACGTTTTCAACAACACAATGGGGCATTTCAACCGACAAACCCGTTCCCGCTGATTTTGACGGCGACGGACGCACGGATATTGCCGTTTATCGCAACGGAACTTGGTATATCGTTCAAAGTTCAAACGGCAATGAGAGTTATCAGCAATTCGGTTTGAGCAGTGATATTCCGGTTGCCGGTGTTCAATAAAAAACAGAGATGTTTGCATTCCTGTTTTTGCTTTTCAAATTATTTTGACCTCTGATTTTGAAAAAGGTCGCGTTAATAAATAGTGAACAAAAATTCTCAAAAAGTTCAGTTTTAATGGAAACTGAACTCAGGAGCCGCTTTCAGATAGTTTCGAACTAAGCCCTCCGTTCCTAAATTTGAAAGCGGCTCAGTATTAAAAACGGCAAAAAAGGATTCTACCAAAGCGGAATTTTTCCGCCTTTAGCAAAACTAAACCGAAACGATGAAAAAATCTTCATTTTGTAAAAATAAAAAATAAGAGAAAAAAACTATGAAAACCAAAACATTCTGTAAAAATTTGAATTGCATTATAATGATTCTTTCCTTCTTGCTTTTAATTCTATTTGTTTCCGCCGCACACGCGCAGCCGACGAATATTGCCGGACCGGCGGGAAGTGCGGCGTTCGGAACGCAGGTAGTTAATGTGCCGAACGGGAATTTTGTCGTTACCGACCCGTTTTATGATGACGGCACGACGCTCGCGTTGATTAGCAAACTTACGGGCGGCGTGTTGGACGATAATGTCGGCAAAGAGCCGATTGTCGTATTGACGGGCGGTAATTACTTTGTCGTCCGCAGCGACAATTGGAACAGCGGCGCGACGGCAAATGTCGGGGCGATAACTTTGTGCAGCGCAACAACAGGTTGCAACGGCAAGGTTTCGCTGTCTAATTCGCTCATCGGTTCGACGGCGAATGATAAAGTCGGCGACAACGGCATCACGGCGTTGCCGAACGGCAATTACGTCGTTCGCAGTGTAAATTTGAACAGCGCGACGTTGACGGATGTCGGAGCGGTTACGCTTTGCAACGTGGCGACCAACAGTTGCGCGGGACAAACGGCTAACCCGGCAAACTCGCTCGTCGGCTCAACGGCGAATGATAAAGTTGGCAGTTTGATTTCAATATTTCCCAACGGCAACTACGTCGTGCGAAGTCAGCTTTGGAACGGCGCAGCGGCGGATGTCGGGGCAATAACCTTCTGTAATGCGGCGACTGACAGTTGCGCGGGACAGACGGTTTCAGCCGCCAATTCGCTCGTCGGCTCAATAATAAGTGATAAAGTCGGCGAATCAACCGTAACGACTTTATTAACGAATTTGCCGAACGGTAACCTCGTCATTCACAGTTCGGATTGGGACAATACTGCGGCGAACATCAATGCCGGTGCGCTCACTTTTTGTTCCGCGACGGCAGGCTGTCCGACAGGCGTTCTGTCCTCTGCCAACTCGTTTACCGGCACGCGGGCAGGCGATCTTAACGACGGCATGATAGCTTTTGCCAGACTCGCAGTAGTCGCATTGACGAAGGGCAACTACCTCATACAAAGCCCGAACTGGAACACCAGCACCACGTTACCCAATATCGGCAGCAGGGGCGCGGTAACGTGGTGCAATGGTGCGACGGGTTGCGTCGGCGAGGTTTCAGCCGCGACTTCGCTTATCGGCTCTTCACCGAATGATCGGGTCGGCACGGCAACCGACACGGCGACTGTCGGCAGCAAAACCGTTGTCTGCACGGCAACCGACCGAGCAGGTAATACTGCCAACGCCGATGCTGTTTATCAAGTTATTAGTAATCAGGTCATGTATAACTTCGTGGGCTTCTTCCAACCGGTTGATAATCTGCCGATGGTCAACATCGCTACGGCGGGCAGTTCGATTCCGGTCAAATTCAGTCTGAACGGCTATCAAGGCTTGAACATTATGGCGGCAGGTTATCCGGCTTCGAGTCCAATTGCCTGCAATGCCAACGAACCGGGCGCGGTCATCGAAGAAACGGTCAATGCGGGCAACAGCAACCTGACCTACGACACTGGCAGCGACCGATATGCTTACGTCTGGAAAACCAACAAAGCATGGAAAGGAACTTGCCGCTTTCTCGTTGTCCGTTTAAGCGACGGCAGCGACCATTTCGCCAAGTTCAGTTTCAAGTAAATCAATTAAGGCTGGGAAACTATTTTCCTAGCCTTTCAATCTTCGGAAGCCGATTTTAAAAATGCGATTTCGCGCTACGACGGCTGTGCGCGCTCCGCGAGAAAAGGAGAGAATAATGAATACAAATTACAAAACAAAAATTACAGCAAAATGGCTTTGGCAAGGCTTTTCAGCCCTTTTCATCTTTGCATTCGCGGTGTCGGCTTTTTCTCAAATGCCGAGGCTTCGCGCTAACGGCAAGATTGCCTTTACCAGCGAGCGCGACGGCAATCAGGAAATTTATGTCATGAACAACGACGGCACGGGGCAACCTCGACTGACGAACACCCCCGCCATAGATTATCTTCCCGCATTCTCGCCCGACGGCAGGAAAATCGCCTTTGTCAGCCAATTATCTATCGGCTCCTCTGCCGTGATCAAGATTATGAATGCTGATGGGACAAATCAAGTCGTAGTTACATCGTTTGCTTTAAGCGCATACCCATACACTTACAATGTATTCAGGTCTTTGAGCTGGTCGCCCAACGGCAGAAAAATCGTTTTTGATGAGGAAGAAGATATTTTCACTGTCAACATTGATGGCAGCAATCGAACAAACCTGACCAATCATCCGGCGATGGACTTTGCGCCGGCGTGGTCGCCCGACGGGGCTCGTATCTTGTTTATTAGTTCCCGTGGCAGCGGCTACTGGACAACGCATACCTTGAATGCTATTGACGGAAGCGATGTGAGGGTGTTGCAAAGCAGCAGTTTCTCAGATGATAGTTCGCCGGACTGGTCGCCAAACGGCGATAAAATTGTTCTTGTCGTTATTCATGAAGATTATTTTCCGGCACTTTATATTGCAAATGCCGACGGCACAAATCGCCAAATCTTTGACGGCATTCCTTTCGGCGGCGCACAAAGAAATAAACCGAAGTGGTCGCCTGACGGGACGAAAATCGTTTTTGATAAATATACATTCGCCAGTATGGACTGTGAAATATATGTGAAAAATGTGAATGGCAGCGAATTGACTCAATTAACCAACACAAACGGCAATAATTATCAACCGTCGTGGCAGCCACTTCCCCGAACATTTGCTGATTTTGACGGCGATGGACGCGCCGATATTTCCGTCTTTCGCCCGTCTGATCGCGTTTGGTATCTGAATCAATCAACCAACGGATTTTACGCCACGCAGTTCGGGCTTTCAACCGACAAACTCACGCCCGCCGATTTTGACGGCGATGGCAAAACAGATATTGCTGTTTTCCGCGACGGCGTTTGGTATCGGCTCAATAGTTCAAACCAAACCGTCGGCATCAATCAATTCGGACTGGCAGACGATATTCCGGTCTCGGCAGATTTTACGGGCGATGGTCGCACTGAATTAGCGGTTTATCGCAACGGCGTTTGGTGGATGCTCGATTTACTAAACAATCAAGTCAGCGTAATTCAATTCGGCATTTCAACCGATAAACCTGTTACCGGCGATTACGACGGCGATGGACGCGCCGACCAAGCCGTTTATCGCGGTAACGGCGAATGGCATCTGAACCATTCAATGAAAGATAAGGTTGTTAATTTCGGATTGGCAAATGATACGCCGACGGTTGGCGATTACGACGGCGACGGACGTGCCGACCAAGCGGTTTATCGAGATGGCACTTGGTATTTATTGCAAAGCACACAGGGATTTACCGCTTTTCAATTTGGAATTTCAAGCGATGTTCCCGCACCCGCCGATTATGACGGCGATGGTAAAACAGATGCGGCGGTTTATCGGGACGGAATTTGGTATCTGATGCAAAGCACGAATGGAATAGCAATTCAACAATTCGGACTTTTAAACGACAAGCCTGTGTCGGCGGCGTATTTACCCTAAACGGATTAAAAGCGACGGAGCGACAATGAGATTTTTGTCTTTCTTGCTTCGTCGCTTTGCTATAATTCAAACCCGACACGTTTCACCAATTCATCGAAGCGCGGGTCATCGCGCAGACTGTCGAGTTGCGGTTCGACTTTCAGA
>CALMEH010000404.1 GCA_937863115.1 uncultured Acidobacteriota bacterium | reverse complement strand
AACAAAAAAACCCACATTCCCGAAGTTCCCCTTTTCCAAAAAAACCGCCGCGAGAATAACCGAACCTGCCGTCGGTGCTTCGGTGTGCGCGTCCGGCAACCAAGTATGAAACCGGAAAACCGGAACTTTTATCATAAATGCCAGCGCAAAACCCCAAAACAAAAGTGCGCTCGTGCCTGTCGCAAAAACCAGATTTCCAGATTTCAGCGAATTTAAAAGCACGACATAATCAAATGTTCCCGCGCCTGTCGCGTTGGCGTGAAGATAATACAAACCTATTATCGCCACGAGCATCAGCAAACTGCCGAGCGCGGTAAAAATAAAAAACTTAACCGCCGCATAAATTCGGTTTTCGCCGCCCCAAATACCAATCAAAAAAAACATCGGCACGAGCGAAGCCTCGAAAAACAGATAAAATACGAGTAAATCAAGCGATACGAATACGCCGATCATCGCGCTTTGCAAAAGTAGCAAGAACGCATAAAAAGCCGTGTGTCTTTTCTCGACGGCGTGCCAAGTCGAAAGCACTGCAATCGGCATTATAAACGCCGTCAAAAGCACGAGCCACAGACTCAAACCGTCAACGCCAACGTGATAATTCGTGTTTATCGCGGCTATCCAAGGAATGTTTTTCTCGAAATAAAATCCGTTTGCCGAAACTTTTGCGCTGTCCGTTAGCAAAAGCAGTGAAATTAAAAAACTAACCAGCGTAAAGCCGAGCGTAATCCATTTCAAGCCGCTTTCCTGCTTCCAAAACATCGAATGCCCGATTATTGCAATCGCGCCGAATGCCGGAAGCAATATCAAAATTGTTAAGAGATTTTCTGTTATAAAATCCATTTTTTTTATTATCTTATCTCAAAGCCGTATTCTACCGTTAAGTAAGAAGGAACGAGTTTTCCGTCTTTCTCCGCCGGTATAAAAACTGTTTTTTTTGCGGCTTCAATAGCTTCTTTTTCTAAAAGTTTTGAAGATATTTCCAAAACCTCTACGTTTGTAACTTTGCCCGAAGATGAAAATAAAACCTTGAGTTTTACTCGAACATTACCTAATCCTTGGCGCGTTTCAGAGCTAAAAATCGGACGTGACGACTTTAAAATAATAACTTGTCTGTCCAAAGTTTTCTGATCAACTGTTGCCGAATCTTCAAGACGCGGCGTTTCCTGCTCGATTAAATTCGGTAAAGACGTAGTTTTCGAGTTCGGCGGAGCGTTTGGAGCAACAACATTTTCTTGATTTATTAATCTCACCGACTCGAAAAATCCTTTCAGAATTTTGTCGTCTTCCACTTTGGCGTAGCCTTTTAAGACATAGACGCTTTTATCTTTTATGTAAAAATGCGTTTTTCTATAGCTTTTTTCTGATTTCAGAGAAAAATGTTTGGCTTGAAAACCGTTTATTTCTACTTCTTTTTCAAGTGTGCCTTTTTCTCTCTCTTTTAAAACATCATAAATATCTTTCGCTTTGCCTTTGTAATATTCCATCAACAAAACAACGCCGTTGATGTAACGGGCGACTTTTAATTGTTTTTCGACGCGAGTGCCTTTTCCCAAATAATATTCATCGTCGGCTGTCGTAATATAATCTTGCGGCATAAAAACGATAAATTCATTATTGTTTCCTCTCAAACCGTCCCATTTAACAGCTTTGCCTTGCGTTACGGTTTGTGCAAAAGTAGCACTGACTTGCAAACAAGCAAGAATTGTAAAAAGTGAAAATATTCTAATAATTCTGAGCATATTTTACCGAATCAACTTCAAACCGTAGTAAAGAAAATAACCAATCACAATCAACGCGCCGAATAAAATTACTGCGGCATAACTTCGGACGAAACCGACTTGGATTTGACGCGCAAATCCGCCCATTGCTGTAACAAAATGTCCGATGCCGTTGACGATTCCGTCAATTACGCCAATGTCGAAACCTTTCCATAAACCTTTTGTCGAGAAATTTGTAATTGGATTGACGACATAACCGTTGTAAAGTTCATCAATACGCCATTTGTCTTCCAATATCTTCGGCATTTTCTTGAGCGGATTTTTCTTGAAAATAGTCCAACCGATACCGATGCCGATTATTGCGACTACAACCGAAAATGCGGCTAAAAGACGTTCTTT
>CALMEH010000403.1 GCA_937863115.1 uncultured Acidobacteriota bacterium | reverse complement strand
ATCGAGAAATCGCAAAAACTCGTTGAACAATTCAAAGATTCACCGCCGCAAGCAAGCGGACAAATCAAATCGGCTACAAATTTGCGGCTCACGCCTGAAATGAAGGACGATAATATTTTGGTGCGTCTCGACAGCGGTTCAAAATTCGACATTATGGATTGGAGTTTCGTGCCGAAATCGCAGGAAGCACTCGACATTGACGACGCGCGAAAAGGCGAGCAGAAAAAGTCCAAAAGTAAAACGAAAAATGCCGACATCGAAGCCGCGAAGGAAGAAAATCAACCCGAAGAAATTGATGAAAAATATGATATTTGGTATCAAATCCGGCTTGATCCGTCGGTTTCGCCTGCGCCGGCAGGTTGGATTTTCGGCAGACAAGTTGATCTCCAAGTTCCGGGCGACATTGTTTTTTATCAACATAACGACCGTAAATTCGTAACTTGGCAAAGACTCGACAGCCTCGACACGACCGATAAAAACGCAACTGCCGATACAAAAGCGACAAAACCGGGCGCGTGGGTGATTTTGTGGCGCACGAATAAAATTAAAGCGATTGACGGTGTTGAACCGGATTTCGACGGAATTCTCGTTCTCGGTTTCGATAAATATGACCAAGCGCATTACACGGTTTATAAAACGCAAAACAATTTTAGTGTTTGGGGATTATTGCCGCTCAAGGTCGAAGGCACGGGCGATAATAAAGTTTTTACTTTGAAACTCCGAAACAACGCGACGGGTGAGCTTGAAGACAAGCGTTTTGTTGTCGTGAGCGACAAAAACCGAATGAAGGTTACGCCGCCGGCGGACATTGCAAATTACGAAAAGAAAGATGAACCGAGAAAGTAAAAAGTAAAAAGTAAAAAGTAAAAAAAAAGTAAAAAATGGAAGAAGTTGCGGGTTTTGAGAATCCTTTTCCTGAGCCGGTCGAGATTGAAATAACCGATTCGATTGATCTACATTCGTTTCAACCGCGCGATGTAAAAGCAGTTGTTGAGGCATATTTGGACGAAGCCCGGAAGAAAGGTTTTCGACTTGTCAGAATTATTCACGGTAAAGGAATCGGCGTTCAGCGCGAAATTGTGCGGAAGGTTTTGGCGGAAAAAGATTACGTCAAAACTTTCAAAAACGCTGACGAATTTTCCGGCAGTTGGGGCGCAACACTTGTCGAATTTAAAGATTGATTTATCCACAGATGCACACAGATAAACACAGATTTTTGATCTCTGATTTTATCTGTGTGCATCTGTGTTTATCTGTGGATGATTAAAAATAGATGAAAATTATTGTAATTGGTAGCGGATTCGGCGGATTGTCGTGCGCGATTCGTCTGCAAGCGCAAGGACACGATGTAACAATCGTCGAAAAACGCGATAAACTCGGCGGACGTGCTTACGTCTATGAGCAAGACGGTTTTAAATTTGACGGCGGTCCGACGATCATTACTGCGCCTTGGTTGATTGATGAACTTTTCACGATTGCCGGAAAAAAGACTGCGGATTATGTGAAACTCGTGAAAATTGATCCGTTTTATAACATTCGTTGGGCGGACGGAACGGTTTTTAATTATAACGATGATAAAGAAAATCTCTACCAACAAATTGCGAAAATAAATCCGAAGGAAATTGCGAATTACAAACGATTTGCGAAGGATTTGGACGAAATTTATCGTGTCGGCTTTGAATTGATCGACAAGCCTTTTTCAACGGTTTGGGATATGGCGAAAGTCGTGCCGCAGATGATAAAACTGCGTTCGGACAGATCGGTTTATAAATTTGCGTCGAAATATTTCAAAGACGAACGATTGCGCGAAGCCTTTTCGTTTCATCCGCTTTTGATTGGCGGAAATCCTTTTACTTCGACTTCGATTTACGCGATGATTCACGAACTCGAACAGAAATTCGGCGTGTGGTTTGCGATGGGCGGAACAGGTGCGCTCATCAAAGCCTTTGGCGATTTGTTTATGGACATCGGCGGCGAGATTTTTACGGACGCGGAAGTCGAGGAAATCTCGATAAAAAACGGCAAAGCAAATGGCGTAAAAATGAAATCAGGCGAATTTTTGGAAGCCGATGCAGTTGTTTCAAATGCCGATGTTGCCTCGACTTATTTGAATTTAATTCCTGAAAAGTTTCGCAAAAAAAATACGGACAAAAAGATAAAATCGCTCGAATATTCGATGTCGCTTTTCGTGATTTATTTCGGCACAGATCGCAAATACGAAAATATGGCGCATCACGAAATAATTATGGGCAAACGCTACAAAGGCTTGCTCGAAGATATTTTTGATAAAAAAGTTTTAGCCGAAGATTTCTCCCTTTATCTGCATCGTCCGACGGCAACCGACCAAAGTCTTGCGCCCGAAGGCTGTGATTGTTGGTATGTTCTGTCGCCCGTGCCGCATCTCGGCAGTGATATTGATTGGAAAAAAAGCGCAAAACCTTACCGCGATTCGATAATTAAATATTTGGAAGATAATTTTATGCCCGAACTTTCAAAACACATAATTTCCGAAACGCATATTGATCCGCTGCATTTTGAAGGAACGCTGAACAGCTATCTCGGAAGCGCATTTTCCGTCGCGCCGATCTTAACGCAATCGGCATATTTACGTCCGCACAATCAAAGCCAAGATATTCCGAATCTCTATTTCGTCGGCGCAGGAACACATCCCGGCGCAGGAATGCCCGGCGTGATTTCAAGCGGAAAAATTGTCGGAAATATGATCGGCAAAGCTGAATAAATTACGAATTTCAAATTACGAATTACGAATGATGAACTTTAGTATTTACAATTCGTAATTCGTAATTGATAATTCGTAATTGAGTTTATGTGGTATTGGACAAAAGTTTTAACTCTCGTGTTGGTTGGTGCGGTTACCGTTTGGCTGCTTTATGAATTCATTACTTTTCCTTCGATTTCAAAACTCCGCACGGAAAACCCGACAACGACTTCGATGATCGAATTTCGGCTTTCCGAAGCAAAATCCGAAAACCGCGAACCGCGCAAAAGTCAGATTTGGATGCCGATTGAGCAAATCTCGCCACATTTGCAAAAAGCAGTTTTAGCGGGCGAAGATTCGCATTTTTTTCAGCATAACGGTTTTGATTGGGATGCGATTGAAGCGGCTTGGGACGAAGCCGTCAAAGAAGGCGAAAAACAGGCGAAGGAAGAAGGTGAATTTGACCAAAACGATTGGATTCCGCCGATGCCTTCGTTCAAACGCGGTGCTTCGACCGTTTCACAACAACTTACGAAAAACCTTTATTTATCGGAAGAACGCTCGTTTTTCCGCAAAGGACGCGAAGCCGTTTATACATATTTTCTCGAAAGGGAATTGAGCAAAAAACGCATTCTTGAAATTTACCTAAATGTTATCGAATGGGGCGACGGAATCTACGGCGCAGAAGCCGCTTCAAGAGTTTATTTCAACAAATCCGCTTCAAATTTAACACCGCAAGAAGCCGCTTATCTTTCGGCAATGATTCCTTCGCCGCTCAATGTTTTCAATCCGAAAAAAAATCCGAAAAGAGTTGTGCGAAGACAGAAAATAATTCTTCGCGGAATGAATTCGATAAAATTAGCATATTGATAAAAAGGAAAAACGAAATGAACAAATCTTACATTTTAGCGGTAAGCATAATCTTGATATTTAGCCAAAACCTACTCGCACAGAAAACTTCTGATGATAATCCAAAAGCAAAACTAATCGAATCTTACACCGCTTTTAAAAGCGACGAGGCTTCGATGATTATTGACAAATTGCGAATGGAAGTTAATCAGAGCGCAAACAGCAAAGGAGTGATAATTGTTTATTGCGGCAAGATTTGTAAATATGGCGAAGTCGAAGCGCATCTGCGCGGTATTAGTTTTTCGTTGAAATCGAAAGGCGTAAATTTGAAACAATTTGTAATAATTTCGGGTGGTTTCAGGGAAAAAACAACTACGGAATTTTGGCTTGTTCCTGAAAATGCTTGTTTTCCTATGCCGAATTCATCAGTTGAGTATGAAAACGTAACATTCAAAGGCAAATTTAAAGAAAAAATTTATGATTACGAGTGCTGTTTCCACTAATAAAAAAGGCAAAAGTAACGATTTCTTTACTTTTGCCTTTTTTTTGTAGTGCTTACCAACCCGCTACCGCAGGCTGTTCTGACTTATTTACCTGCGGCTTTGACTTTCGTGCCGCCTTTGAGCGTCATTTCGTCAACAATCCATTTCGCGCCCGCGAATTTTTCGGTAACGAAAAGGACGAAACGAATATCAACGGCAATCGTGCGATTATAATTTCCGTCAAAGAAAATATCGTTTCCAAGACCTTCGTAATTTCCGTCGAAAACGATGCCGACTTGTTCGCCGTAAGCGTTCATAATCGGACTGCCGGAATTTCCGCCGATGATGTCGGTCGTTGCCAAAAAGTTCACCGGCACTGAGTCGCCAACTCCGTATCTGCCGAAATCTTTGGCGTTTTGAAGGTCGCGCAATTTCTGCGGATTATCAAACGGAAAAATGCCTGTGTCTTTTTCAAGCACGCCTTTCAGAGTCGTAAAAGGCGTATAAATCACGGCTTCACGCGGCGAGTAACCCTTGACGTTTCCGTAAGTGAAACGAAGCGTTGAATTCGCGTCGGGATAAGGCGTAGAATTTTTCATTTCCGCCATTCCTTGTTGATAAAGAAGGCGCAAACCGTCAATTTCCGCGCCGAATTTGCCGGTTCTGACATTGATTTCATTTCGCGCCTGAGCCAAGCCGAGCGCAAATTCGACAACGCTCGGATATTTATTTTTCATATCATTGAGCGACATCGAATAAAGTGCCATCAATTCATCAGCCGTGTCGAAATCTTTGTTTTCGGCGATTGCGACAGCAAATGCTTCTTCAGCTTTGCGACGTTCGCTGCCTTTCAAGCCGGTGAAAATTGTGTCAGCGGTTTGAAATCTTTGTCCGGCGGGAAGTTCGTCAACGGCTTTGAGGAAATATTTCAACATTTCGCGTTCCAAAAGCATTTCGCGGTTGGCGATGACGTTGTTCACTTCGGCGAGTTTCTTGACTTTTTCGTCGTTCGACAAAGTTTTTCCGCTTTGGGCGTTGAGCGCGGCAGTGTAAATTTGAGCGAAAATTGGCGTGTTGCCCGGATTCGGGAAAGTTCTCAAAACGCGATCACGCTTTCCGGTTTTATAATAATCGGCAGAAACTCTTTGCAAATCAGCCAATACTTTGCCGTATTTTGTTTGACGTTGCGGATTTGCGGCAATCCAATTTGCAAAAGCAGTTTCCTGATTGCGTTTTTGCGTAATAATATCAGAGCGTTTCATCGAAACAACTCCGCCTTCGTAAGCCTTTCTGCCATTGTCAATGCTGGCGACTTCGCCCTGCAATTTAACGCGCTTTTCTTGATCTTCTGCGCCAATCATTCCGAGCGCATCGCTCCAGTTTCTCAAATAATCAGCGATAAACGGAAAGTTCGTCGTTTGCGAATATTCGACCGATTGGCTCTCACGATAGCGCGTCGTGCTGCCGGGATAACCCATCACGAACGTAAAATCGTTTTCCTTCAAACCGTTCAAAGACATCGTTAAAAATTTCTTCGGTTTGTAGGGAACATTGTTCGGCGAATAAGTTGCCGATTTGCCGTCGGGTGCAACGTAGGCGCGAAGAAACGTAAAATCGCCCGTGTGCCGCGACCACTCGAAATTATCGGGATCGCCGCCATAAAATCCGATGCTTTGCGGCGGCGCATAAACGAGGCGAATGTCTTTAATTTCCATCGTTTCATAAAGATAGAAATAATATCCGCTGTTCAAAGATTGCACGCGAACTTTCGCGCCCGATGCTTCAACCTTTTTGTTTTCTTCGGTTTCGAGCATTTCGAGATTTTTCTTGAGCGCATCTGCAAGTTCTTTGCCGCTCAAATTTTCCGTGCCTTTTCTAATCTTTGCCGAAACGTCTTCGACACGATTCGTGATAAAAATGCTGTAATCTTGCGCTTCGATTTCATTCGCCATCGAATCTGCCTTAAAACCGTCTTTACCGTAATCTTTTCCGGCAGAAGACGCGGCAACTAAAGCATCAAAACCGCAGTGATGATTCGTCAAAATCAAACCTTTCGGCGAAACGAATTCGCCCGTGCAACCGACTGAAAGCCGAATAATTGCATCGGAAATATCAACGCCGTTCGGATTGTAAAGTTCCGACGGACTGATTTTCAAACCTTTCTGTTTCAAAGGCAATTTCAAAATTTGGTCGGGCGTGAACATTCCTTCTTCAAAGAAAGCAAATGCCGGAGAAACCGACGAAATCAAAATCGCCAACGTCAAAATTAATGACGAAAAAATGTGTATTTTCAAACGCATATCTGTAAATTCTATTTCCTTATCTAAATTAATAAATCTCGCAATTTTGATTATAAACGAAAAGCACTAAAACTCTTAACTCGCAAGGTTCGGAGCAAATTATTACTGAGAACTTCTGAGATTTATTGCTGACTTTTCGCGATAATCAGTCGAGTAAAAGTATTTCAAATTTATTTTGTTTACTTAGTTGGCTGTCGTTTTATGGTTGAATGAGGTCATTCCGGGATATTTGCGTATCATTCCGAGATATTCGGGCAACTTTCTGAGATATTTGGTAGTCATTTTAAGGTATTTGGTAGTCATTCTAAGATTTTTTGTCGGCTGTCCAAGATATTTGGGTATCATTCCGAGATATTTGGTTGTCTCTATATGGTTCTTGGTCTTTAATTTCGGATTTTTGGTGCTATGATTCGTTTTTATCCGTAACATTATTTACTACTTTCTTACACTTAAGGCGTTTGTCCCATTCTTTGGAGCAGAGATTTATAGCGCGGATCGTCGCGCAGGGCTTTGAATTGCGGATACCAGCGGATTCTGCCGAGTTCGCCGCTGTGTTCGGTGAAATTCTTTTCGAGCCATTCAAAAGCGCGGTCTTTGTCGCCGAGTCCGGCATAGACGACGGCGATGTTTTGCACGGTCGCTTCTTGGCGTTTGTATTTTTCTTCGAGTTCGCGGACGATTTCCAACGCTTCGGCGCGTTTTCCGTTTTTCGCCAGCGCGTAGCCGAGAAAAGACAACGCTCTGCCCGCCCGTTTTGAGAGTTCAACGCCTTTTTGCAGTTCGACAAAGGCTTTTTCGTGGTCGCCGCGCTCAGAATATGCCGCACCGAGCCAAGACCGTGCCGTCCAATAATTCGGGTCGAGCGCGATGATTTTCTCAAGTTCGTGGACTGCCGAATCATTATCGCTGTTTGCCAGATATGCCAATCCGACATTGACGTTGACGATTGACGAAAGCGGATCGAGTTCCTGCGCCCGTTTGATTTCGCGCAAGGCTTCGTCAATGCGTCCGGTTTGCAATAAAAACGCGCAATACCAATGATTTGCCGTCGAAAGATTCGGGTTGAGTTCAATCGCCCGTTTGAAATCGCGTTCGGCTTCCGTCCATTCCCACAGACTGCTGTTGATAAAACCGAGTGCGGCGTAGGCTTCGGCGAGCGAATCATCGAGTTCGAGCGCACGTTGCGCGAATCTTTTCGCTTGCGGCAAAGTTTCGGTCGCGGGCGTTCCGGCGTATTCTTCCAAAAGTGCGTAACCGTTGGCGAGTCCGACGTAGGCGAGCGCGAAATTCGGGTCGCGGTCAATCGCCTGTTTAAATTCTTGAATCGCCCGTTTCAATTCGTCCGCCGTGCGTTTGTTCAAAAGATAACGCCCGCGCAGATAAAATTCGTAGGCTTCCGCGCTGTCGGTGTATTTTTTCGATGCTTGCTGTTCTTTCTTAGTAAGACGTGCGGCAACATCGCGGACGATTTTTTGCTGAATGTCGAGAAGTTCCGAAGGTTTGCCGTCGTAGCGGTTGCCGAAAATCTGCGTGCCGTCGGCGGCGTTGACTAAATCAATCTGAATACTGATTTTATCGGCTTCCTGCGTTATTCGTCCGGTCAAAATTGATGTTACGCCGAGTTCTTTGCCGATAATTTGCGTTTCGCTGTCGCGCCCGCGATAACGAAACGCCGAATTCCGTGCCATCACGCGGAGTTCGGGGATTTTTGTGAAATTATTTATCAAAGTTTCGGCGATTCCGTCGCCTAAAAATTCGTCCGCCGCGTTCTGAAACGGCAAAACTGCCAGCGAATCAACCGTCGCGCCGCCCAAAGTTGAAAAAACAAAATACCGCAATCCGACACCGAGCAAAACCAATATCAGCACTGCCGCCGCAATCGTGCCGAATTTATGTTTTTTGAATGCGCCCGTAATTGCCGTTGACGGCGCGTTCATCAGTTGCGTTTTGACGCTTTCCGAATCGTTTCTCGCCGCGCTCTGAAAATTGTTTTCGAGACGCAGATTCTTTAATTCCGTCAACAAATCGCCCGCCGTCTGAAAACGCTCGTCGGCGTTTTTCTTCAGCATTTTTTCGACAATGTTTTCGAGTTCTGCCGAAATGTCCGGCAAAAATTCTTTGAGCGGCGCGGGTTCGTCCTTCAAAATCGAGCCGACGGTTTCCAAAGCCGTTTTACCCTGAAAGGCGCGTCTGCCCGTGAGCATTTCATAAAAAACAATCCCGAAACTGAAAATATCCGAACGCGCATCAACCTTTTTCCCCTTCGCTTGTTCGGGCGACATATAGCTTGCCGTGCCGATGATTACGCCAGTCTTCGTGAGTAGATGAGACGGAGCGACAGAGCGAAGAAGCGACGGAGCGATTAAATCATTCAACCCGTCTGTCTTTCTCTCCGTCTCTTCGTCTCTCCGTCCCAACTTGGCTATCCCGAAATCCAAAATCTTCACCAAACCATCGGGGCGAATCATAATGTTTTCGGGTTTGATGTCGCGGTGAATGATTCCGGCTTTGTGCGCCGTGTCGAGTGCGGAAGCGATTTGGACGGCAATTTCGAGCGCGGTTTGAACGTCGAGCGGTTGTTTTTTTATTTTCGTAGAAAGAGTTTCGCCTTCGATAAATTCGGTGCTGATGTAATTTACGCCGCCGCTCTCGCCGATTTCGTGAATCGTGATAATGTTCGGATGATTGAGCGCAGATGCAGATTTGGCTTCGCGCACAAAACGGCTCATTCGCGCTTCGTCGTTGGCAAATTCCGTCGGCAAAATCTTGAGCGCGACGCGGCGTTCGAGCTTTGCGTCTTCCGCCAGATAAACTTCGCCCATTCCGCCCGTGCCGAGCAAAGATAAAACGCGATAATGATTAAATTCGCGCCCGACAAATCCGTTCGTTTTCCCGCCGATAAATTCTGCCGCCAAAGCGTTCGGCGGCGTTTCGATAAAATCTTCGGCTTCTTCGTCAAACGCAAGCAGAGATTCAACCTCGTGGCGCAAATCTTCATCGTCGCCGCAAACTTCCGCGAGAAATCCGGCGCGTTCGGCAGGAGTTTTCTCTAGTGCGGCGTGATAGATTTCTTCGATTTTCTCTAAATCATTCACAAAAAATTGGAGCGCGGGCATCTCTGCCCGCCGCCATTCGAGCGAAGCGTCGAATGGCGCAAGCGTCGGATTAACTTAAACTTTTCAGGTAATCGGGCGTGTCGCGCCTGTTCTCATTTCACTCGAACGCGCGGGCTGGCAGAGATGCCCACGCTCCAATTATTGATTCGACAATTCCCTTAAAAGCCAAGTTTTCGCAAACCGCCAATCACGATTCACGGTCAACGGTGAAACTTGCAAAACTTCCGCTGTTTCTTCAATACTCAGACCGCCGAAATAGCGGAGTTCGACGACTTTTCCTTTGCGTTCGTCTTGCGCGAAAAGATTTTCCAGCGCGTCGTTGAGCGCGATAACTTCCGATGCCTGCTCTGTGGCGATAACCGCGACATTTTCCAGAGAAACGATTTGCGCCGCACCGCCGCCGCGTTTTTCCGTCTGGCGCGAACGGGCGTGGTCAACCAAAATATGGCGCATTGCACGGGCGGCGACGGCGAAAAAATGCGTCCGGTTTTCAAAACGCTTTTCGCGTCCTTCGTTTAACTTTAAATACGCTTCGTGAATCAGCGCGGACGTCTGCAAAGTGTGTCCCGACGGTTGGCTGTGCATATAACGCTTTGCCATTCGGCGCAATTCGTCATAGACGAGCGGCATCAATTCCGCCAACGCCTCACCGTCGCCGCCGCTCCACGCTTCGAGCAGTTCGGTTACGTCTTTTTTTTGCGAATTTTCCATTAAAATTGCGGTTTTAGGAACGGTTTTATTTTATCCGATACTTTTCTCAAAGGCTAATAAAAAATAAATTTTGCGTAAATTCCGAAAAAAATATATCTCCGATGATATTTTCTGCCGCTCGTTCTCGTTTATCAAAACAGAAGCATAAATTTTGACGGGAGAAATGATGATGTTGAGAAAAATTAAGTTTATCGGATTGGTTTTGTTTTTGATGGTGATTGGCGGAATTCCACCCGTGACGGCGGCGACTTATACGGTTACGAAAACCGCCGACACCAACGACGGCGTGTGCGACGCGGCGGATTGCTCTCTGCGTGAAGCGATTACGGCGGCAAATGCGGCGAACACCGACGATTCAATCGAGTTTGAGCCGACTGTCTTTGCCGGAACGCAAACCGTTACGCTCACGCTCGGCGAACTCGTGGTTGCCAACAACGGTAGTCTGACCATCAACGGCACGGGCGCAAATCGCCTTTCAATTTCGGGCAACGACCAAAGCCGCGTTTTTCAGGTTGCCGCAGGCGCAAACCTGACTCTCAACGGCT
>CALMEH010000402.1 GCA_937863115.1 uncultured Acidobacteriota bacterium | reverse complement strand
TCACTCCCCGGGGGAAAAACCCTTCTTTAACCCACCCCGCAAAAACCCGCCATAATCGAATAAACACCGACTCGATTGGCAATAAAATTCGGACGATCTTTCGCCGGAACAACGCCTTTGCCCAGCCGAACATCGAGAAATCCCGACAATGCACAAGCAATTTCGCCGTCCGTGTCGGCAGTCGGAATAACTTCGACCAATTTCATATAACGCGGCGGATTGAAAAAATGCACGCCGACAAAATGCTTCTTAAAATCATCCGAAAACGGCTCGGCAATCGAAGCAATCGGAATGCCGCTAGTATTTGAAGCGATAACCGAACCAGCCTTGCGATGCTTTTCAACCTCAGCGAAAATACTGTGTTTGATGTCCAAACGCTCAACGACGGCTTCAATCACAAAATCGCAATCTTTCAATTTGGGCATATCTTCATCAAAATTTCCCAACGAAATCAAACCCGCATTTTCCGCCAACATAAACGGTGCCGGCTTCAACTTTTTCGCCGCTTCCCACAGCGATTTGACGATAGAATTTTTGTCCTTCGCATCGTCCTCGCGTGGTGCAATGTCCAACAAAAGTGTCGGGATTCCCGCATTTGAAAGATGAGCCGCTATCGCCGCTCCCATTGTTCCCGCTCCCAAAACAGCGGCTTTTCCGATATTTAACATAATGTTTATGATTAACTCCAGATAGAATTTTGTTGGGATTAGTATAAATGAATGAGCATTCATTCAGCAAGAAGGTAGAGTAACAAAAACTTCAATTAGACTTTGATTAGTTGAAAAGAAATTTTTGGAAATTATCTTTTGTGCATTCTTCATTCTTGTTCTCTGACAACATTTGTTCGTATTTTTTTGAAATCAATGTTGTTTCCTTAATTCCTTGTTCAATCGTTTTTATTGAACCTTTTTCAGCTAATTCAATTATCTTATCTAGGAAAACGTCTAAATATGTATGAGCGTTTTCAACTAGAATTTCTATATTTGGTGAGATTGTTCCTTCATGAACAATTAAATTTCTTGTTCGATAGATTCGTCTTATATGCCATTCAACCTTCATTTTGTGAACCGCAATCAGTTTTTGAACTTTGTTAGCGGAATGAATTTGTTGATTTAACTGGCATACTCTGAATCGGAGCAAAGGAAAATCATCTAATTCAGCGTATAAGTTTTTTCTAATTTCCTTAAACTCTTTGCAGGCTACTATTGCAGAAACCTTTTCCAAATCCTTTTCTCCTACTTCTTTCGGTATTTCGTCAAAAAGTCGGCGTATTAACCCCTCATTCCAACGTATTAGCGATTCTGTTAAATCCTTTAAGAGTTTCTCCGTATAATTTATTGTCAATGATGGCAACAAACTTTCCGAAATATGCTCAACTTTACTTGTATTTTTTGTGCTTTGAATAATTGTTTCAATAGCAATCCAAACATTTAACAACTGATTTTCAACAGAGGAATCTGCAACGGCTAAACCGTGTAAATCATTAGCCCTATTAAATAAAACAAAGGATTTGCTATGACCAAAATTGGAGACAAATTCATCAATAAACTTATTTAATTTTTTTGCCGCTTTATATGGCTTTAAATCAAACCCTTTTTTCATCGGAGAAGTAGGATTTGAAATAAGCGTCAATTCATCACTCTGATTATCTGAAACTAAAGCTATCTCTCTCCAATTTGGTCGGTCTTTATGATGAAAATAAGTAAATAAATTTGCAATTTTTCTAAGTCGCTGACCAGCATCTTTTCTTGCGGAAAATAGATCAAAAGAGTTTTCTTCTTTCACTGTAATAAAACAATCTTTTCGACCTTTAATAAACTTACCTCTTAAATTTTTCCAATTTGGTTTTTCTTTTATTTTGGAATCAATACTGTTACTTATCGAAACACCAAACTTTTCGCAAGTTTCTTGAATCTCTTTAAAAAGAGATGATGCAATAAAAGTAATGTCAAATGTTTTTTCATCAAGATCAAAAATAGATAGAAACTCGTCAATCTTATCTACACTCTCAATTTTGTTTTTGCCGAAGAAAAAAGCCTGCGTTTTCTTATATATGTAGTTCGGATGGTAAGCAAAACTCGTTAGTGAGGTAACTAGATTAGTCACTAAAAAATTAACATCTTTTTTATAATTGTTCTTTATCGCATCGGAAAGAAGTTTCTTTATAGTTGCAATATAGTTCTTGGGTTCTAGTTTATTAATAAGAATTTCAAGTTTTAGTTTAAGGTCAGTTTTGTCGTTAATATTGTTTAATGGAAAATATAAATTGCCAGTTTCATTCAAAATGGTCTTAGCAACTAAATCGGAGGTAAATGCCCAATTCAACTCTTCGACAATATGCTCTAAATTCTTTTCATCAATTGATTCATTCTCAATATAATTAATAGAGTTTCTTGCTTCGATACACAACAACAAAGTATTAAGTGCTGGTGCCTTATATGTATCAATTGTAAAATCAAAAAGCATTTCGCTCAGTCGTTGAGCAAAAAATAAGAGACATTCAGTTCCCTTATTAATTGTCCAATTATCGTTGGGATGTTTAATCATTTCTAGAATTTAGCTTCAATAAGATATTTTTTCAACTTTGTTGTTTCAGTCTTATTCAAAGTTGCGTTTCTGCCTTTGTCATTGAATCGCCAATCCGCATTCCCCATTCCCCATTCCGTATTCCGAAATCTGCAATCGTCTGTTACAATGCGTTTTGAGGTAAATAGCTATGAGTGCAATACAAAATTATCAGGCATATCAAGAAGTTGTAGATTTTATTGCTTCGAGCAATCCTGCTAAAGTCCTTGCGTTTAAGCCTTCCGAAGCAGCTAAACAGAGAGTTTCCGAATTAATCGAACGCGAGAAAAACGAAGGGTTATCCGCCGAAGAAACCTCCGAACTCGACTATTATATGAAGCTCGAACACCTGATGCGAATGGCTAAAATTAAGGCTCACCAATATTCAAAATGACTCGTTACATCAGCGATACCTTACGTCAACAGGTCGAAGACCGAGCAAGCAACATTTGCGAATATTGTCTCATTCCAATCGAAGAAACCTACTTCGGAGGAGAAATTGACCACATCGTTGGCATCAAACACAAAGGCGAAACCGTTCTCGAAAATCTCGCTCTGTCTTGCCAACCCTGTAACCGACACAAGGGTAGCGATTTAGGCTCAAATTCTGCTATAACCAATATTCTAACAAGATTTTATAACCCGCGAATTGACATTTGGACAGAACATTTTCAAGTTAATGAAGACGCTGAAATCGTCCCCCATACGGAAATCGGCGAGGTGACAGTTAGGATATTTAAGTTTAATGAGTTTGAAAGAGTTTTGGAACGGCAAGGACTAATTGAACTTGGTTTTTGGAGAGTTAGATAACCCTTTTGATTTCCGTCTTTGTCATTGAATCGCCAATCCGCATTCCAAAATCATTTTAATTTACTATAAATCAAAATCTCGACAATTTTATCGAAGATCATTTTTTCGTGTTTGCTGAAAATTCCGATGATGATGAGCGGTAGATTTTTCGCTCCGGCGTGATAGTAAATATTGTGTTCTTTTGTCTTTTTGCCGTGGTGAGTCCATTCAAGTTTGCGGATTCCGCCGAAATTTTCGATTTTTTTGGCAAGGTTCGGATTGGCTGAAAGAAGCTCGACAATTTTTTCCCGTTCCTCTATGCCAAAGAGTTTTTCAGCCTTATGAATAAATTCGGGAAGTTCGATGACCGTTCGCATTTGGTGATTTTAGCACGACTTATTTAATATTTGCGGTTCTGCTTTTTTTATTTACTCACAAGTCTGAATCAAGCAGAGTTGCGGATGTAAGCAATTTTAGTTTTTACATTTCCATTCCGACGGGCGATTCGCTTTTTTGGGTTTTTAGTGCCAAACCGCCGCCGGATTGTTTGGCGCGATACATTTCTGCGTCGGCGTGGCGGAGAAGTTCGGTTAGCGTTTTGCCGTGTTTTGGATAGACGGATGAGCCGATGCTTAAGTCGGCGATTAGTGTGTTTTCACCGACTTTGAACGGGCGCGTTACGTTGTCGAGAAGTCTTTCGACGACGATTTCGATGCCTGTTTCATCGCAATTATTGAGCAAAAGCGCGAATTCGTCGCCGCCGAGACGCGCTAAAATGTCGGGTTTTCTGAGGATTGAAGCGACGCGGGCGGCAACGTATTTGAGAAGTTCGTCGCCGATTTCGTGTCCGTAGGTATCGTTGACGGTTTTGAAACGGTTTAAATCGAAGTATAAAATGGCAAAGGTTTTGTCAGATTCGTCCGATTTTTCGATGGCGCGTTCGACTTCTTCTTGAAATTTTCGGCGATTTGCAAGGCGCGTCAGCGGATCGTGAAAGGCGAGTGCTTCGAGCGAAAGTTTGTATTGATGATGGTCGGTGATGTCGCGGATGTTAATGATGCGTCCTTCGGAAATGTCGTTTTGGGCGGCGAGCGGTGTTGATTCGATTAATAAAAATCGTTTCTGCCCGAAAAGAAAAACTTCGATTTCGCCGATTTTACGCGGATTTTTGTCGTAGGCTTCGACTGCCGTTGTCCATTCTTTAAAGGCTTCGCGGACGTGAAGACCGATGATTTCAGATGAATTTTGTTTCAAACCTTTCGCGGCTGAAGGATTGATGTCGCGGATAATGTCGTGGCGGTCAAGAATCAAAACGCCGTCGCGAATAGTGTGAAAAACGGTTTCGTAGGCAATCGGGTTACTGCCCAAAAATTGATGCCGAAAAATCGCATAACCCAATATCGTAAAAAATATCGGAAAACTTAGCGGCGTAACATTACCGATTATTTTGTTAATAACCAGAATATTGACAATCGAAGGAATAGAGAGCGAAAAGAGAAGCAATAAAATTTGTTTGCGGTAATGACGCGAGGCACGGCTTAATTCCATTAAAAGCGTGAAGAAACTAATCAACATCAAACCGTAAGAATACGGAACGTGAACAAACCAAAAATAATAGCCGTATTCAACTTTCATCCCGTTTGCGCCGCCGGATTGCATATTACTGAAAAAAAGATGATGCCACGAACTCGTCATCATCATCAGCCACGAAAGAACAGGAATGACGACCAGCCATTTTATCCGCGCCGGACTAATTTTTTTGCCGCAATATTGATAAACGAAAACGAGTAAGGCAAGCGGTAACATCGGCACTGCCACATATCTGAAAATCTCCCCGATTAATTCGCCCGCCACGGTTTCGCTGATGCGGCTGACCATATCGCCGAACATCCAAAAACCCGAAATCAAACACGCGAATGCCCCGCGTTTGCGGATTGCGCCAAGCATAAATGCCCATAACAATCGAAACTATTATGGAAACAGATAAATAGATGACAGGCAAATTTAAGAAATTCGGCATTTTAACTTTCGGTCGGATTTTGTAAGGCAGGAATGTGAAGAAAAATGCGGAGTTTGTTTTGCAAAACAAACTAAATTTAATAATAACCTATAAATACCGATAGTTTCAACATTTTTTTAATTAAGTTGCACATCTGCAAAAAAAACTCCGCCATTAAAACAGTTTTTTATTTTAATACAAGATGTTTAGCAGTATTATTGCGACACGAGTTTCTTTTCATCCGAATCCCAAAATTGCTCCGCTCCCGTAAAATTCGGAGCTAAGAGTGAATCCGATGCAGGTTGATTGATTTTTAGGTTAGTAATTGTAAAAACGGCTCTCAAAACTATTCTGCCTGTATCATCCCTTGCACCGATTTCAATAATATGCGGAATTTTTACGTTTATTCCTTGAACTGTTCGCAAGTCATTAAACACGATTTCTGCCAACGGTGTGCCGTCCGGCTTAACTCTGGAAACCGCAATCGGTTGAAGATTATCGGTTGATTCGCCGACAAGCCTGACACGATAATTGTATGGAAGTTTCTACATTTCGCCGCCGGGCATTTCGATAATGCTGTGAATTACGTTCGTATTTTCTCTTAAAATTTCCGAGATAGAACTTATTCGTTTAGCCCACCGTGTCGGCATTCTTACATCGTGCAGACGCAATTTGCAGTTTTCACAACTGTCATCATCATTACTCAAATAATCCAACGGTAAAAAAAACGGATTCGGCAAAGCTGAAGGCGAACGTATTTCTTCACTCGATTGAAATGAAACTATTTTTGATTCGCGGTCATAAAAATAATATTTATCACCGGCAAATAATACATCAACATTTCGCATTAAACCTTCATTCACCAAATTATCGGAAACCGCGCAAACATATTTGTATTTATTTCCCTTGGCAACATAGTTTATTTGCCCCGTGCCGGAAACGACCGAATCACTTTTGATGATGTCTATCGTAACAGTCGAGTCCATTTCGACACTTTTGACGTTTGCATACTCATTTCTTACTTTTTCAAGCGCATCTGCATAAATTTTAGTATTTGTCGGCGAACTGTTGTTCGGTGTCGGATTACTATTCGGTTGAGCGGAATTTTTAGAAGCGATTTCCGCGCCGGTAAATTTTTCGGAAAGAAAAACCAATGAAACTACGGTCAAAACAATTACTATACAACTTGCTCCAAGCAATTTAATCAAGTTCGGGGCTGACATTTTCATTTTGCACCTCCGAATAAAATTGAATCATTTTCTTCATTAACATTCTTTTTATTCCCGATATTACAGGAAATAGAAAGATCGAAAGTCAACAACTATTTTTTGGCGAAAACTATCATTTTTTAGCCAAAACTATCATTTTTTGGCGGATAATATTTTTCTTGCATTTTGTCGTGAAAATTTTTGCGGTAAGCGGCTGGCGTTTTGCCTAATTTCTTTTTGAAATTGCGCGAAAAATGACTCAAATCCGGTATTCCGACTTTTCGGGCGATGATGTTTATATGTTCCCATTCGCCTTCGAGAAGTTCCGCCGCTTTTTTCAAACGCTCTTCTTGGAGAAAAGCGCAAGGCGATATTTTCATTTCGGATTTGAATAGTTTTTGGAAATGCGATTCCGACATATTTGCCTCTATTGCCAGTTCTTCGATTTTCCAATCACGAGCGAGATTTTTACGCATTAACCCGCAGATTCGGGATACTCTGCTGTCTGTCATTTTAATTTACTCGTTGGGGATGATTAAACTAAAAAGCATTCGGGACGGGAAAAGTATATGTTTTGCAAAAATGTTTGTCAATTTTTGTCGAAACGGCTCTTGACATTTATGAAAGCGCAGTTATAATTCACCTGAAGTAAAATTTAAGAGTCTGAATCGCAATCCTGAAAATAAGGTTATCCCCTGCCGATTCAATGCTTGTTCACTC
>CALMEH010000401.1 GCA_937863115.1 uncultured Acidobacteriota bacterium | reverse complement strand
CGCCGTGTCCGAACGATTCCGTGCTGACATTTGCGGCAATCACGATTTCGGCGCGTTGTTTGCTCACGCCGGGCAATTCTTTTCTTTGCTCGATATTCATCAACGCAAGTTTTTCGTTTAATTTTTCGAGTTCCGAAAGTTCGATGATTTGTCCGCCGCGTTCAATTTTTTCGGTTCGATTGTTATTTTCGAGCAAAGTTCCGAGCGAAAGAATCGTGCCGCTCGTGCCGCTTGCATCGCGCCATCGAAGTTCGCCGAGTTCGCGTGTCGGACGTTCCGACGCGAGCGCGATTTCTCAAACCGACTGCGCCGAGCTTCATCGAAAAAAGTTTAACGGGCAAACCGTTTTGCATTACCGAAAGTTCGGTCGAACCGCCGCCGATGTCAATGTTAATTAACGAATCACTTTTCAGAGAATGCGCGGCGGCAAGTCCGATAATTCGCGCTTCTTCGATGCCGGAAATAATTTCGATATGCACGCCCGTTTCACGTTCGACGATTTCGATAAATTCGTTTGCATTGTCCGAAGCGCGAACGGTTGCCGTAGCGACAGCATAAATTTTTTCTGCGCCGCGCGATTCGGCAAGTTGGCGAAATCGGCGAATCGTATCGACGGCGCGGGCAATCGCTTCGGGCGAAAGTTGATGATTGGCAAGCGTTCCGTGTCCGAGCCGGACAGATTCTTTATCACGCGCCAAAACCGTAAAAGATTTTGCGGAAACAGCATCAACAACGATAGTTTTTATTGAGTTTGAGCCAATATCAATGGCGGCGAGTTTCATTATCAAAAATTTAACACATAGAAACGCAGAAAACATAGAAGAACCGACAAATAAAAAATGTCCGCTACCGTTCAAGCTGCCGATTGTTCTATAATTTTACGGTGATGAAAATTATAATTAACGGCGAAACAAAAGAAATCGCAAACGAGTTAAATCTTTCGCGTTTGCTTGAAACTTTTGCTTTGCCGAACGAACGCATTGCCGTCGAATTGAACAAAGAAGTCGTGCGAAAAAAAGATTGGGAAAACATAGTTATCAAAGACGCGGACAAAATCGAAATCGTGCATTTTGTCGGCGGCGGTTAAATCAATTACGAATTTCAAATTACGAATTACGATTTGCGGATTAAAGTTTCTAATTTTAGTCCGCATTTCTTTTGCGCGAAATTTTGTTAAAATCAAATTTTCGTAATTCGTAATTCGTAATTCGTGATTTTTATATGTCTGATTCATTTAATTTAGCAGGAAAAACTTTTAATTCGCGCCTTATCATCGGCACGGGAAAATATCGTTCGTTTGAAGAAATGCAAGCGGCGCACATTGCTTCGGGCGCGGAAATGGTAACGGTTGCGGTCAATCGCGTGCCTTTGGATAGAAAAACCGAATCTTTTTTAGATTTTCTTTCGCCCGAAATGCAGATTTTGCCGAATACTGCGGGTTGTTATGATGCCGAACACGCGATTCGGACGGCACGTTTGGCGCGTGAAGCGTTGGAAACCGATTGGATAAAGCTCGAAGTAATCGGCGATCCGATAACGCTTTTGCCCGACAACGAACAAACTTTGGAAGCGGCGAAAGTTCTTGTTAAAGAAGGCTTTATCGTTTTGCCGTATTTCACCGATGATTTGATTATGGCGAAAAAACTTCTGGACGCAGGTTGCGCTGCCGTGATGCCGCTTGCTGCGCCGATCGGTTCGGGAATGGGCGTGCAAAATCCTTCAAACTTGCGGATTATGCGCGAACAATTGCCCGACGCGACGATTATTGTTGATGCCGGAGTTGGCGTTCCGTCAGATGCGGCAATCGCTATGGAACTCGGCGCAGACGCAATTTTGATGAACACCGCCATCGCCGAAGCCAAAGATGCCGCGCAGATGGCGACCGCAATGAATTTCGCCGTCCAAGCGGGAAGACTCGGCTTTCTTTCGGGACGAATGCCGAAGCGTTTATATGCGTCTGCATCAAGTCCGATCGAAGGTGCGATAAAGTAAATCGTTCGTGCGCGTGAGTAAATTTGAAATGTGCGCCGTTCAACCGTTCGTGTGTGTCATTCAACCGCGAGTGTGTGTGAATAAACCGCAAGTGTGTATGAATTAACCGCGAGTGTGTAAAGATAAATCGCTCGTGTGTGTTTTTCAACCGCGAGTGTGTAACGATAAACCGTTCGTGTGTATGAATCAACCGCGTCTGTGTAAAAATCTTAAGCTCGTGTGAAACTTTCAATACGCCGAAAATGTGAGGAGAGTTAAAAATGAATCCGAAAATTCAAAGAAATTCAAATCTCGTTTTGTGCTACGCGCTCATCGGTTTGAGTTTTCTCTGCATTGTCGGAACGATTTTGGCGGCGGTTTATCTTAAAAACGGAATCATTAAAAAAGTCCGCAACACGCCCGACATTAGCGACATCAGCGATATTTCCAGACTCCAAGCGTTTGACAGACAAATTCAATCGAGGGAACAATCAATTAAATTTGAAAAGCAAATGCCCGATTTTGACGAGATTCTGCGAAAAGCGGAGAAAGATTTGAGCAAAGTATCGAACAAAAAACTCGAAACGAACAAAACCTCAAATATCAGCGAAAGCAAAGCCGACAAAATCAAAAAGTTAGAAGATGAAAAAGCAAAACTCATCGAAGAAAAAAGCGATTTTGAAGGGAAAATGCGGGCAAAGGAAATGAAACCGCTGAGTTGGGAAGATTGGTTATATGTCTATAATATCGAACTTTTAGTTGTCGCCATTCTTCCGCTCGGCATTTTCAGCTTTTATTTGTTGCGAGTTTTGTTCAGGCGAAGATTGCCGGACAGCAATCCGCTTTCGCTGACCGATTTTGAAAGAAGATGCGTTTTGTTTCTGCCTTTTTCAATAGTCTTTTCGGCGTTCGGATTTTTTGTTTTCGTTTGGGTTTTAGACTTTCTTTATTAGCAATGAAATTTTTGAAAATCGTTGTTGTTGCCGCTTGTATCGCCTTTGCCGTTCTCGCTTGCGAGAACGGCAAAGGTTCGCGCAAAAGCTACGTCATCGCCGACAGCAAAGCCTACGAAGCCTCGATTTTTCGCCAAAATTGCGCCGTCTGCCACGGACAAGAAGCCAACGGCAAAGAAATTGACGGCAAAATAATCCCGAGTTTAAGATACGGCAACGCAGAAAAAAAGTCCGAACAAGAAATCTACGACCAAATAAAAAACGGCAAACTCCCGATGCCCGCCTTCAAAGACCAATTAACCGAAGAAGAAATTCAAAAAATGGTAAGATTTATTCGCAGAGATTTACAAGGCAAGGAAGAAAATGAACCACAAAATAACACGAAATAACACGAAAATTTAAATAAACATTTCGTGTTATTTTGTGGTTCACAAAAAATGATGAAAATAATAATTTCAAGCGTGAAAGATTTTGAGGTAACAAAGATGAAACTGATTTTAATATTTTCGTTCTTAATTCTTCCGTTTTTTGTCTTTCAATTTTCAGGCTGTTCTGTGTCGAAACAAACAAATTCACATAGCGCATCGCTCGAAAATAAGGCGATAAATTCGCCGTCTAAAACTCCGCGAATTACAGATAATACCTCTAATGTCGCCGAGCAAAATTTTATCAAAGAGTGGAGAGAGAAATATGACACTACTCTTGCAGAATTGGAACGCAATCGGAAGTTATGGCAGGAAAATAAGATTATGAACTACGATTTTGTCATTGCCAAATATGCGGGCGGGGCTTCAAATAGTTGGAATTATCCTCCGGTTTTGATAAAAATTCGTGAGGGCGAAAAAGTTTCGATTGAACAGGCAGATAAAGACCTTATAGCTTATTTCCCATCTGACGAATTTAAAGATTTTGACACAATTGACAAACTATTTGACTACATGCGGCAAGAATTAGATGACAGAAATATTTTAAGGGTCAAATATGATAAAAAATACGGCTATCCAAAAACAGTTTCCATAATATTTACATTTGCTGACATTCATAATTCGCACACAATAGATATTTCAAAATTTAAAGTTATCAAATAAAATAAATTCATTGAAAAAGTATGAAAATTCTAATCACAGGCGCGAGCGGTTTGGTCGGGACGCATTTGATTCCGACTCTTAAAGCGAAAGGACACGAGATTTATAAGCTCGTGCGGAAGGCTCCGAAATCTGCGGACGAGATTCAATGGGACGCGGAGAAAGGTTTTTCGGATGCGGAACAGGCGAAACTCGAAAATTTTGATGCGGTCGTGCATTTGGCGGGCGATAATGTCGCTTCGGAAAATTGGTCTGAGGAAAAGAAACGCAAAATCCGCGAAAGTCGAACGGTCGGAACAAGGGTTTTGGTTGATGCGCTGAAAAAGACGCAAAATCCGCCGAAGATTTTGGTTTCTGCATCGGCAATCGGTTTTTACGGCAATCGCAACGATGAAATTTTGAACGAAGATTCGGCAAAAGGCGTTGGATTTTTCCCCGACGTTTGCGATGAATGGGAACAGGAATCGCAAAAAGCAAACGAATTCGGCGCACGAGTTGTTAATCCGCGCATCGGCGTTGTTTTGGCGAAAGACGGCGGCGCACTCGAAAAAATGCTCACGCCGTTTAAGTTCGGTGTCGGCGGCGTGGTCGGTTCGGGCGAGCAATTTATGTCTTGGATCGCAATTGACGATTTGATAAAGATATTTCACTTTGCGCTCGAAACAGAAGATTTGCACGGCGCGTTCAACGCGACTGCGCCGAATCCTGCGACTAACGAAGAATTTACGAAAACACTCGGCAAAGTCTTAGGTCGTCCGACAATTATCCCGATTCCGGCGTTCGGAATAAAATTACTTTTCGGCGAAATGGGCGAAAGATTGCTTTTGGAAGGCTGTCGCGTTCTGCCAAAAAAAGCACAAGATGCCGGATTTGAGTTTCAATTTCCAAACCTCGAAGATGCAATGAAGCACATTGTTTGAAAAGACGAGAGACGATGCGACGAAGAGACAGAGAGATTAGTCTCCCGCCGTCTCTCCGTCGCATCGTCTCACCGTCTTTTTTTATTTCTCCGCTTGACAATAATTTAAATTGCAACTATTCTGGTTACAGTTATGGCAGCGAACAGCCAATTTGCAATAGCGATTCACGTTTTAACGATTCTTGCCCGAAGCGGTGGCGAGCGTGTGAAGTCTGATTATATCGCCGGAAGCGTCAACACGAATCCGGTCGTGATTCGACGTTTGTTGAGCAATTTGCAGGAAGCGAATTTGGTTGAATCACAGGTTGGCGCGGCAGGTGGAACATCGCTTGCTAAACAACCGAAAGATATAAGATTATCGGAGGTTTACAATGCTTTATCGTGTGGCGAAGTTTTTGCGCTTCATTCAAAAGAACCAAATAAAGATTGCCCTGTCGGGAGAAATATGGCGGCGTTTTTGTGTGGTTTGCAAAAGGAGATTGATAAATCTATCGGTGAAAAATTGAATCAATATACGTTGCGCGATGTGCTGGAAAAAATAGAGGAAAGATAAAAATTTTTATTTTGAACTGTATCAAGAAATGTTACAGAAAGGTTAATTATGAAAGTTGAAATAGAAAAAACAAACGAAACTAACGAAACAATTTTGGACAAATTAAATTGGCGTTATGCCACGAAACAATATGACGCGACGAAGAAAATTTCGGCGGAAGATTGGGAAACTTTGGAGCAATCTCTAATACTTGCGCCATCGAGTTTCGGGCTTCAGCCGTATAAATTTATCGTCGTTACCGACCAAGCAATGAAGGAAAAACTGAAACCTGCGGCTTGGGGACAATCGCAGATTACGGACGCTTCGCATATCGTTGTTTTCGCGCACAAAAAGACTCAGACCGATGCGGACATTGAGCATTATGTTGACCGAATCGTCGAAGTTCGCGGCGTTGAGCGTGAAACTATGACGGATTACGAAAACGTAATGAAAGGTTCGGCGAAAAAAGCGGTTGACGGCGGTTATGTCGAAATTTGGAATTCGCGTCAAGCGTATATCGCACTCGGATTTTTGCTTCAAACAGCAGCACTTTTGAATATTGATGCAACGCCGATGGAAGGCTTTGACGCGGCGCAATTTAACGAAATATTAGGTTTAACTGATTACTCGGCAGTCGTTGTCGCGGCGGTTGGTTATCGTGATGCGGAAAAAGACTGGTTGGCGGATTTGCCGAAAGTTCGTTTTTCGGAAGATGAATTGATCGTCAGAATTTAACTTTATGAAAGCGAGAATTATTTCGGAATTATTCGCGGTTTATTTGCGAATTTTACCGTTCAGCAATATTTTACAAAGATTGGTGCAGTAATTGGCAGAAATCCGCGCGTCAGCAAGTGTGTTGAGTGCAAATATGTTTTCCCCCTTGCTGACGCGCGGGTTTCTGCCTCGGATAGAAAAAAAAATGAAAGAATATATCAAAAAATCAATGGGTTATGCGGAATATATCAAACTGATTGACGATTTGCTTTTGGAAGGAAAAACGACCGGCGAAAATCAATCGGAAGCGATGTTTAATTACGGCAAATTAAATCGTCAGCGAATGCACAGACTTGAAAAAACGGTTTTGCTGAATGAAAGTTTGCGCGAAAAATTGCAAAATAATAATCGAAGGATGATTTGGTTAGTAATTACGGAAGGTTGGTGTGGCGACGCGGCGCAAAATCTTCCGATTATTGAAAAAATTGCGGCGGAAAGCGATTTAATCGAAACGCGCTACGTTTTGCGTGATGAAAATTTGGAATTGATGGACGCATATCTGACGAATAATGCGCGTTCGATTCCGAAATTGATTGCTTTGGATGCGCTAAATTTGCAGGAAATCGGCACTTGGGGACCGCGCCCACAGATTGCGATGGATTATTATTATGAAATGAAAGCGCAAAATTTGGAAAAACCGCAAATGATGGAAAATCTGCAACGCTGGTATAATGCCGACAAAAATCAATCAATCCAAGATGAATTTGAATTTTTATTAAGTGATTGGATGCAGGCAAAAGAAACGTCAGCGGCAAATTAAAACTCAGAGTTCAAACTTTAGTTTTTTTGCAAACGCTTTGCTTCGCTTGCGTTTGTGGCACGATAAATCGTGAACTCTGAAGAAAAAATAGGAGAAAAAATAAATGAATGATTTTTGGACATCGTGGCAACCGAGAATTTTGAGTGTTTTTCGGTTTATAATAGGATTTTTGTTTTTTTGGCATGGAACCCAAAAACTTTTTGGGTTTCCGCCGTCGCAACAAGGTGGAGGTGGTGAGCTTTCAACCTTGATGGCAGTTGGGGGAATTTTGGAACTCGTTGGCGGAGTTTTTATAATGCTTGGAATTTTTACACGCTGGACGGCGTTTATTTTGTGCGGTCTAATGGCGTTTGCCTATTGGGGTTGGCACGGCACGAGCGCATTTTTGCCGATTGTCAATCGCGGCGAAATGGCAGTGCTTTATTGTTTCGTGTTTTTGTATCTGTTCTTTGCCGGTGGCGGTTCTTGGTCTTTCGATAATTTTTTTATGAAAAAGAGCGAAGAGTAAAATTATGAAAGCCTACGAAATACAAGAATTCGGAATAGAAAATCTCGCGCTTGTTGAGCGCGAAACACCTGAGCCGAAGGCAACGGAAGTTTTGGTGAAATTTCACGCCTTTTCATTGAATTATCGTGATTTAATGATGATCAACGGTTGGTATAATCCGAAATTGAAAATGCCGCTCGTGCCGTTTTCGGACGGCGCGGGCGAAGTTGTCGCAGTTGGCGCAGAAGTTACGAAATTTAAAATCGGCGATCGCGTGATGCCGATTTTTATGCAAGGTTGGTTGGACGGCGAAGTTGATTTTCAAAAAGCGCGAACTGCGCTCGGCGGCGACGTTGACGGCGTTTTGCGCGAATTCGGCGCGTTTGATGAAAACGGTTTGGTTGGCATTCCCGACAATTTGAATTACGAAGAAGCGGCGACTTTGCCCTGCGCCGGCGTAACGGCTTATCACGCACTTTTCGAATCTGGAAAATTGCGAGCCGACGACACGGTTTTGCTTCAAGGCACGGGCGGCGTTTCGATTTTCGCGCTTCAATTTGCATCGCATTTCGGCGCGAAAACGATTATTACATCTTCGAGCGATGAAAAATTGCAACGCGCAAAAGGACTCGGTGCAGATGAATTGATAAATTATAAAGAGCGCGAAGATTGGGACAGAGCCGTTTTGGAATTGACCGAAAAACGCGGAGTTGATTCGATTGTCGAAGTCGGCGGCGCAGGCACGATGAAAAAAAGCGTCGGTTGCGTGAAAATGGGCGGACACATTGCGGTTATCGGCGTTTTA
>CALMEH010000400.1 GCA_937863115.1 uncultured Acidobacteriota bacterium | reverse complement strand
GTTGGTATCAACTAAGAAGTTTAACTAATCAAGTTTTTATTCAGCAATTCGGTTCAAACGGCGACATTCCGCAACAATTTGATTATGACGGCGACGGATTCGGCGACCTTTGCGTTTTTCGCCCGTCAGACGGCACTTGGCATTTTTTTAAGAGTTCCGACAGCGGATACACAGCATTTCCGTTCGGTTCCAATGGTGATAAACCTGTTCCGGCTGATTACGACGGCGATGGCAAAACGGATGTTGCCGTATTCCGTGCGACAAATGATTCAAATTTGCCCGATTTTTATATTTTGACGACCGATACTTTTAATTATTACGGCTTGTCTTGGGGCGGTTTGAATGATCTTCCGACCGTGGGCGATTACGACGGCGACGGCAGAGCCGATGTCGGCATTTTCCGTCCGAGCGATAATAATTGGTTTTTACTTCGTTCGACTGCCGGATTTACTTCGACAGTTTTCGGATTATCAGGCGATAAACCGATTCCGAGTGCTTTTGTTCCATAATTGTTGTAAGCTAAAAAGTATTAATTCTAAAAATCTGAAAACCTCTCCCATTTCACAATTTTATAGTGTTTTATGGAGATTTCTGCGTTATCAAGCGAGGTTACTCAATATCTTTCCGACTGGCGGCAAGGTAATAAAGACGCTTTGGACAAACTCGTGCCGATTGTCCAGAGTGAGCTTAAACTTCTTGCGCGGAGATATTTGCGCCGTGAAAGCCGCAGCGTTTCCATCCAAACAACCGAACTTATTAACGAAGCATATCTGCGTCTGATTGACCGAAGCGCAACCGATTGGCAAAATCGCATACATTTTTTCGCGGTTGCGGCAAAAATTATGCGAAATTTTTTGATTGACCACGCTCGAAAAACCAAAAACACAAAACACGGCGGCGCATTTCGAGATATTTCAATTGAACGAATGCAGTTGGCGATTCCGCAAAAAAACATTGATTTAATTAAACTCGACGAAGCCTTAAAAATGCTCGAAGAAATTAACGAACGGCGTTCGCACATCGTCGAACTCAAGTTTTTCGGCGGACTGACTTCAGCTGAAACAGCAGAAATTGTCGGCGTTTCCGAAATCACTATCAAACGCGAATGGCTCAAGGCAAAAGCCTTTCTCTACACGGAATTGAGCGGATGAGCCACACAACTACAAAAAATCGGCGTTTGATTGTCGAGATTTTCGATGAGATCTTTGATGCTCCGACAATTGAAAGAGAAAAAATTCTGCAAGCGCGTTGCGGGGCAGATTCGGCTTTGCGCGGTGAAGTTGAAAAGATGCTTTCGGCAGTCGAAACGGATGACGATTTTCTCGAAGAGCCGATGTTTGAAGATGCTTTTAGCGTGTTCGGGCAAGAGGCAAACGGCAACTTAATCGGGCAAAAGCTCGACAAATATATTTTGCGTGAACTCATCGGACAGGGCGGAATGGGCGCGGTTTATCTTGGCGAAAGAAGCGACGATGAATACCGGCAGAAAGTTGCGATAAAGTTGATTTCCTCGCTTTTTACCGACAAATCAAATTCCGAAAATTTCCGCCGCGAACGTCAAATCCTAGCAAAACTCAATCATCCGTCAATCGCCGGACTGCTCGACGGCGGCACGTTGGAAAACGGCACACCATTTCTCGTGATGGAATATGTCGAAGGCGTTTCGCTAACGGAGTTTTGCGCTGAAAAAAAACCTTCGATCAAAGAACTGCTGAAACTTTTTCTCGAAGTTTGCGAAGCTGTCAAATTTGCACATCAAAATTTGATTATTCACCGCGATTTGAAACCTGCGAACATCTTGGTTACGGCAGAAGGCAAACCGAAACTGCTTGATTTCGGTGTGGCAAAACTTCTGCGCCCCGAACTACTCGACATCACGACCGATTTTACTGTCGGCGCAAATATTCTTACGCCGAATTACGCTTCGCCCGAACAATTAAAAGGCGAAAACATAACGACCGCGAGCGATGTTTATAGTTTGGGAGTAATTTTGTATGAAATCTTAACGGGCAAACGTCCGCACGATTTGAAAAGCAAAACTTTACCTGAAATTCTCAAAGCAATTACCGAAGAAATCCCTAAATTTCCCAGCGATGCTTTGTCGGAAAATCCGCAATCCGCAATCCCAAATCCGCAATCGCTCAAAGGTGATATTGACACCATCCTTCTAAAATCTCTCGCCAAAGACGCACGCGAGCGTTATCAAACGGTTGACGAATTTTGTGCGGACATTGTTCGATATTTGAACGATTTGCCAATTTTAGCGCGGAAACCTTCAAAAGTTTATCAACTCAAAAAATTCGTGCGGCGCAATAAAGTTGCGGTCATTTCGGGTTGCGTTATTTTTCTTCTGCTTTCGACCTTGCTCGGCACGGCGATTTATTCGGCGCGTGTAGCGCAGAGGCAAGCGTATGAAAATTTGCGGCAAGCGTATTCGTCGGATATGAATTTGGCGATTGAATCTTACGAAACGGCAAATCTCGTGCGACTTGGGCAGATATTGGAGAAATATAAAGACGTTGACTTTCGCGGTTGGGAATATGGATTTCTACAAAATCTGGCAAACCCGAAAGGCAGAATTGCAACTTTGCAACATTCGGCGGAAGTTTGGAATGTCGCGTTTTCGCCCGACAGCCGAAAGATGGCGACGGCTTGCGGCGACGGGTTTGCGCGGATTTACGAAGTTCCAAGCGGAAAACTTTTGATTCAGACGACACAAGAGAAAAACATCTGGCGCGTCAGATTTTCGCCCGACGGGAAGTTTTTGGCAACGGCTTCGGGCGATTCGGCTTCGAGTTCGGCAAAGATTTGGAACGCCGAAACGGGCGCGGAAATTCTTTCGCTGGTCGGACACACGGCGCGGGTTCGGGCGATTGATTTTTCGCCCGACGGCAAAACAATCGCCACCGGAAGCTATGACGGAACGATTAGAATTTGGAACGCCGAAACCGGCGCGGAGCTAAAAAAATTCACATTTCAAAATGATGGAAGATTTCTCGAAACACACGATTTGCGGTTTTCACGCGACGGCACGAAATTGTTGTCGGCAACCACCGAATTTGCACTAA
The DNA here is from genome assembly GCA_937863115.1 of uncultured Acidobacteriota bacterium. Taxonomy (GTDB): domain Bacteria; phylum Acidobacteriota; class Blastocatellia; order Pyrinomonadales; family Pyrinomonadaceae; genus CALMEH01. Next base: position 1,041 of record CALMEH010000400.1, on the reverse strand, counting down.
TTATTGAAATTGCTTCGGGTAAGAATCTTCTCAAAGTTAATGATATAAACACTTGGCATTCCATCACGCTTTCGCCGGACGGCAAACGGTTTGCGGTTGGCGCATCAACTTCAAACATCAGAATCTACGAAACGAACACGGGCAAAATGCTTTCAGAAATTAAAGAAAATGCGGGAAGAATCAATAATCTCGCCTTTTCGCCCGACGGGAAATTTATCTTAGCGGCAAGCAGTGACCGCACGATTCGTTTTTTTGAAACCGATTCGGGAACGGAAGTGAATAATTTGCGCGTTCATTTTGCCGATGCGTGGAGCGTTGATTTTTCGGCGGACGGAAAATTTATCGCCACCGCCGGAACTGATTTCAACGTCTTTTTGTTTGACGCGGAAGAATTGCAAAAGTCATCATCTTTCGGCTATCAAGCAAATTTCGGCGGCACTTGGGCAACAATTTCGGCTGACCGCAAAATTGTTGCTTTGCCGAACTATCTGCAAACCGGCGTGGATCAGACGGTTTGGGATGTGGAAACAAAATCTCAGAAATTTGTTTTTTTATCCGGTAACTTGATTGATTCCGGCACGTTTTCGCCCGACGGCGCGGTTTTGGCAACCGGAATGCGCGACAGCAAAATCACTTTTTGGAACACTGCCGACGGCGCACAAATCCGCAGTTTTCAAGCGCACGTTAATCGAGAACCGCAAACGACAATTCATCGCTTAACTTTTTCGCCCGACGGCAAACGTCTGGTTTCGGGCGGAGCGGACAATCTCGTCAAAATTTGGAACGCCGAAACCGATGAATTGATTCGTGATTTATGGCGTTTTGAAAACAGAGTCGGTGCGCTCGGAATTTCGCCCGACGGCAAACGCATCTTTGCATCGAGCTACGATTTATCCGCCAAACTCTTCGACGCGGAAACCGGCGACTGCGTCCTGGTGGTGGTGACGCTGAACGCTTTCGCGCCCGAGGAAGCGACCCTGCACCTGGACAGGGCGGCATTGGGCATGGAGCCCTACGAGCGGATCTGGGTGCGCGACGAGA
>CALMEH010000399.1 GCA_937863115.1 uncultured Acidobacteriota bacterium | reverse complement strand
ACTAAATTCTATCGAAAGTTTCGTTTTCGCTCATCTCTTATCCCGAACTGAGGTTTGGTATAAGCAATTTCATTCAACGCTTGACAGCCCGCTTACGCAGAATGTTCTGACTATTTTAATCCAAAAGTGTTCCGTAAATGCCAAGCGGAAGAGAATAAATTGCGTCGTTGGTGGCGATTAGCATTTCGCCTTTGCGTGTGAAACAGAGTCCGACGATGTTCATTCCGGCAACAATTAGTTCGCAAGTTGCGCCATCGGACGACACCTTGACGATACCGTGTCTGCCTCGAAAACACGCCGCAACGTATAAATTTCCCTGCTTGTCGAACGCCAAACCTTGCGGTCTGCCGAGTCCGCGAAAAAAAACGTTTTCAAATCCTACCGCATCAATCGCGTAAATGTCATCAAAACTTGACAATTTCGGAGCAGAAACAAAAAGTCTGCCGTCGGGCGCAAAAGCAATATGAAACGCAGAAACCGATGGTTCGAGAACAGCAAAAGATTCGGCTTGTTCAAAGCCTCGAACGCGATAAATTGTGCCGCTCCGGTCGCCGACAAACATTTCTCCTTCGCGGTTAAATGCAAGTCCGGTGGCAATTCCGAGTTCAAACGAAACTGGAATCGCATCTTCGTCCTGTGTAATGCGAAAAACTTCGCCGTCGGCTCGATTTGTGACAAAAAGTTCGCCGTTTGGGTCATAAGCCAAACCTGTCGGATTCATCACATCTGCCGCCATTTCCGTCAAAAAACCATCCGTTTCAATTCGCAAAAGCGTTACAGGAAATTTTTGTCCGCGCGAACCGGAGCGCGTAACAATTACCGTATTATTCTTCGGGTCAACCGCCGGATTTGCTACCTGATGCAGATTATCGGCAATTTTTTTCCCGACTTTGATATTAAACCCATCGCTTCGGTCTCCCTGGTTTTCAAGATGAATTTCAACATCAACTAAATCGAAAACATCCGGCACAATTGCCAGAATTCTTTTAGAAGAAGCGGCAACAACGCGGGCTTTTTGCCCGTCGAAAAAAACTCCGAAATCATCGTAAGACGCGATTTGAAAATTTTCGCATTCAATCGAAACTTCCCCGCCGGAAATCGCAAAAGGCGGATTTACTCCGATAATTCTGCCTGCTTTGTTCATTATTCCTTCTCCAAACCAAAGTATCTATTCTACGACATTTCCGCAAAATTTGGCTAACTTGCTTTGCATTTGCCGATAACATTTCGTTTATGTTATATGATATGATTTAAGTAATGGAGGCTGTAAATTATTAGCAATATTCACGGATTTACACAAGGCTTAAAACATAACCAGCTACGCCGCATTGAGCGTCTTTACACGCGGCGCGTTGCTCCCGAACAAATCGTTTCGCCGGAATTGGCGC
>CALMEH010000398.1 GCA_937863115.1 uncultured Acidobacteriota bacterium | reverse complement strand
TCGCGTTTGCGACACATATTCCGCGCTCACCGATTCGCGTCCATACAGCACGGCGATTTCATCTTCGGAGGCGCGTAGATATTTAGTCGAATGGGCTGGAATCGAATTCGATCCGAAAGTCGTCAAAGCATTTCTGACGCTCGAAAATTCCAATGAATTACGCTCATTTGCGGATAAAGAATTGTTAGTCGTTAGTGGTTAATCGTTAGTTGCTAAAACCTTCTTAACAACTAACCACGAACAACTAACCACGAACAACTATATGAATCTATCGAAAAACACACCCAAAAGCTGGTTGGCTTTTGAATTAAATGTTTTGCGGCGTTTGAAGTTTGAATCGGCGATTTTGCCGTTTTGCGACAATGCGAATGTCGGAATGTATCTCAAACGTTGGAATTCGCGGGTTTTGGCAAACGATGCACTGCAAATCGGCTGGATAAAAGCCGTCGCTGCAATTCAAAACAACGGCGAAAAACTGTCTGACGACGATGTTAATACGGTTTTGGAAGATGCTTACGTTCCGCAGTATCGTCTGCAAAATTCTTCCTTAAGAAATTGGTTTGGCGAAACCGATGCGTGGTGGTTTGATAATGTTCGCAACAATATTGAACGTCTCGCATCGCCGACGGCAAAGGCGATTGCTTTGACGGTTGGAATGAGCGTCGGCGATTATGTATTATCGTTCACCGAAGACACCCGCGAATTTCGTCAGCCGCTTTCAAACGTCTTTCGCCGTGTTTGGAGCGTGTTGCCCGAAACCTTTAATAATTCAAACAATAACTCTTGCCAAAACAAAAACGCTTACGATTTTATCGCGGAAAACTATGCCGACTTAATGTTTCTGCGTCTGCCCGCGGCGCATAATCAAATCCCGAAAACACATCTTGGGCGAAATGCTTGGCGCGAAGAATGGTTGCGCGGCGGCGACGATTTTTGGATGGATTTTGAAAGGCAACAAGCCAACCGATTAGGCACGGCAGTTGAAACGAAATCGCAATATTTACGGCTTTTGGAAGAAACTCTGATTACTGCCAAACACATCGGAACGTGGGCAATCGCGCACGTCGAAGACGGTTTTATTTCAACGCAGGAAATTGTCGAAACAATCGGACACACGCGCCGTGTTGATACCATATTTACAAAGGATTTCAGCGAATTAACCGGCACAAAAGCCGTGATTATTACGGCATAATTTGAGAAGAGGAGAAGAGGAGAAGAGGAGAGAAGTTTCCTCTTTTCCCTTTTCCTCTTCTTTTTTCTATCCACGAAATACACGAAATACACTAATTTTCGTGTATTTCTTGTGTTTCGTGGATAATAAGTGTTAATAAATTTAGATTACAGACTATTGAATCAGCTTGATTAAAGTCTTAGCCGACCCGATTAAGACTTTAACCGACCTGATTAAACTCTGAATCAAGCTGATTCAACTCTTAACCAACCTGATTCGCCGACAATCCGACTTGATTTGCCGACAATCCGACTCGAATTGCTGACAATCCGACTTAATTTGCCGACAATCCGAGTCGGATTGTCGGCAATCCGACCTAATTTGTCGACGAATCAAGTCGGATTGTTGGCAAATTAGGTCGGTTTAACTCTGAACCGACTTGATTCAATCACATATTTACCTTTTAATTGCTCTAATCGGCAGTTTTGACTCGAAAATCTTCAAGATTAAAT
>CALMEH010000397.1 GCA_937863115.1 uncultured Acidobacteriota bacterium | reverse complement strand
CCGCCGAGTCCGCCAAAAGCTCCGACTAAACCTGTTACCGTGCCGGTTTCTTTAGGAAAATACTGCGGAACGAGTTTGAACACCGCACCGTTTCCGAGTCCCAAAGCCGCCGCGCAGCCTAAAGCCCCGATTGTGAAAATTGTGATAGTTGGAAAACTCAGTAATAAAGCTAAAACTGCAATGGCGACGAAAACCAAAACCAACACTTTCGCCCCGCCGATTTTATCTGCTAAAATTCCGCCAACCGGACGCATCAAGGTTGCCAACACCACAAATCCGGCAGTTCTCGCGCCCGCGTCAGTTGGCGTAAGATTAAAAATTTCTCTCAGAAAGGTCGGCATATAAAGAGAAAGGGCAACAAATCCGCCGAAGGTCAGAAAGTAGAAAAGCGAGAGAATCCAAGCGATTTTTGAACGCTTCAAAACACTCAGGTTTTCTGATAAAGTTTTTGGTTGGACAGTAACCTCGGCATCTTTGGCGAAAAAGTAAAAGACAATTCCCCAGATAAACGTAACAGCCGCAAAAACAAAGAATACAGTTCGCCACGAACCGAACTGCAACGCCAAAACAGGCGCGAAAAAGACGGCGATTGATTGCCCAATATTGCCCATTCCGTAAACGCCGAGTGCCGTTCCCTGTTTTTCTTGGGCAAACCATTTTGAGGTAAATCCGACTCCGACGGGGAAAGTTGTTCCAGCCACACCAATCAACAAACCTAAAAATAAAAGTTGTTCGTAACTGGTAGAAAAACCGATGGCAATTGCCGGAACTGCGGAAAAAATCAAAAGGGCGGAAAAAACATTGCGTCCGCCGAAGCGGTCAGCAAGCATTCCCGAAAAAAGTCTGCCGATTGAACCGAGCAAAACGGGAATCGCTATCAAAAGACTTTTACTTGTCGCCGAAAGGTGGTAAAGCTCTGTAAATGTTGGGGCTAAGGCTGCAACTAATCCCCAGACGGCAAACGAAACGGCAAACGCCGAAGTTGAAAAGAACAGGGCAGGTTTTGCTCCCTGCTTAAATGTTTCGCTCATATTTGAATTGTTTTCTTAATTGAATTGGTAAATCTAAAAATCTTTCGGCGTATCTTCGTTGCATTTTTTACATTTGATTTGTGCGCCTAGTTTCCCATTTCTTCCCTCGTTGCTCAAAACCCATTTCCGCGTAATGAGCGGCGGTTGCTGGCGAACGTGCTGAAAAAGTCCGCACTCTAATTTTGCCCGCCAATCTCCTTCATCGTCTTTGTCGAAACCGATGATCTTCCTTTCCATTTATTTTTTGATTTTCTTGTTTTGTTCCGTTGCGGGTTTCCACCAAAAAATAAGCGTCAGCGAAATCAGCCAACATACTCCAGATGCAACAACCAGCGGAATTAATTGTTTATATTCCCGACCGAGTGCGGCTTCCACAGTTGCCGCTAAAATCCAAAGCTGGGCAAGATTTATCATTATCAAAAGCATTAATTTAGCTTGCCAAATCGCTGTTTTTCCGCGTCTTGAACGATATTTATTATCCGTTTGACTCATTATGCCCCCCAACTTTTCTGCCAACCGCCCAAACTTCACCCTCTTTTACCTCAACGGCAATTTGGTCGAGTGGGCGAGGAGGCGGACCATACAGAACATTGCCTGTCTTGGCTTCAAAACCTGCTTCGTGACACGGACATTCAATATGTTGACTTTGTTTTGAATAATAAACAGGACACGAAAGATGCGTGCATTTTTGACCGTAAGCATAATAATTGCCGTCGTTTGTGCGAATTAAAATAGCCGGATCGGTTTCGTTTGGATAATGAAAATTCAATGCCGAATTATTCTCTAAAGACATCGCGCCTTCGATTTTCAATGGAGTAAAT
>CALMEH010000396.1 GCA_937863115.1 uncultured Acidobacteriota bacterium | reverse complement strand
GTTTCGCCGCCGATCAATGTGCCGGGAACGACCGGTAATATAAATATGTCGTGGGCGATGCGCTATCAGATGGAAAGCGCGAACTTTGATAATGCCCGCGTGATTGTGCGTGAAGTCGCTAATCCGGCAAATGCCCGTGTTGTTTGGGAATGGGACGGCGCAACGATGACCAACGCGGTCGGCAACCCGACGGTAACTATCGGCGAATCGGCGGGTTGGGGCGAATATCGCGCCAATATCACCCAATTTGCGGGTTTGACAGTCGAAGTCGTCTTTCAGGTTTCGTCGGATACGACGGTTCAGCTTGGCGGATTGGCGATTGATGATGTCGTGATGCGGAATATTCCCAACGTCGCGGCTGGGGTGAACGTCGGCGGCAGAGTGCAGACGGCGGACGGCATCGGAATCCGCAACGCGGTCGTATCGTTGACCGACACGCAAGGCATTACGCGCACGGTTCGCACTTCCGCCTTCGGCTACTACAAATTTGAAGATGTCGAAGTCGGCGCAACCTACACGCTCGATGCCACCGCCAAGCGTTACACCTTCAATCCGCAAATCATCAATGTTACGGACAGCATCAGCGATGCTGATATTTCCGCAATTCCGTGATTGAAGGATGAAGGATGAAGGATAAGGGATGAGGGATGAATAAGAAAAGAAGTCGTCTTTCTTCTTATTCATCCCTCATCCTTCATCCCTCATCCCTTATGGATTAATGGTTACATAAACCGCATCGGACGGTTGTCCGTAGTTCTGGTTGTTTTTTCGCATTTGGACACGGACGAGGAATTGTTCGGCATTGCCCGCGTCGGTTGGGATGGCGGTTATTTCGGCGGATTTGCCTTCGCAAGTGGCAGTTTTGCTGAAGACGCTTGCGCCTTTTCGCATTTCGTAAACGTCCCACATTCTTGCGTCGCCGCGATTGGACACGGAAACCGTATAAACATCGAAGATACTTGGATATTCGGTTTCACGGATTCGGGCGCAATCGGCTGAGAGTTTTCTTCGATGCCGAGCGCGATGCCGATTTCTTCCGTATAGCCCGCGGCGGATTTCCAACGCCGATGACGTGCCTGCGCGTCGCCTAAAAGGTCTGCCGTCGGCGTATGTGGCGGCGCGGCGGGCGGAAAGACGGGAAACGCGGCAATCGGTTCTTCTTTATCGCCGTTAAAAACCGCCTGTTTTATCTGAAAAACGGTCTGCTTATTGGCATCCATCAAGTCCGCATAGTCGCGGAGATAAATCAGCAGATCCAAAGCATCCGTTACGTCCTGCAATTCCTGATTGGTTGCGCCAATCGCCGCCTGATAGGTTGGCAAATTCGCTACCTGCAACGTCAAAACCTCTATCAATTTTTGATATGTGTCAATTCTCATAGTATTACTCCTCGAACATTTTTGATTTGTCAAAATGCACTCGAAGTAAATCTGAAAATTCACACTTACCGCGTGTGTATTTTTTTAGTTTTCTGCAAATAATATGATGAAACCCGCGGCGTAAAAGTTTTCTGTCGGAAAAAAAATATTTGCATCCATCTTACGGCGACTTCCCGTAAAATTACGGCGACTTCCAGTAGTCTTACGGCGACTTGCTGTTAAGTTACGTGGGCTTCCTGTAAGACTACGGGGACTTCCTGTAAGACTACGGGAATTTCCTGTAAGACTACGGCGAGTTCCCGTCATTGGAAATTATCTTCCTGTTTCGTGTATTTTTGTGTAATTTTGTGGTTTTCTTCTTATTTTAACCACGAATCAACACGAAACAACACGAATTATTCAGAAAGTTTCGTGGTATTTCGTGTAATTTCGTGGTTCTCTTTTGTTTTTAACCACGAAACCACACAAATCAACACGAAATATGCAGAAAGTTTCGTGGTATTTCGTGTAATTTCGTGGTTTTCTTTTGTTTTTAACCACGAATCAACACGAAACGACACGAAAAAGGCGGAAACACGACCGTAATGGAGTGTGTCTTTTGTGGATTTAACGCAGACTCTCTGACGGGCGTGTTTCCGCCTTTGGTTTTAATTGGGAATGTTACAAATATCAAACATTTTCGCTTTGAAATTTTTCTTTTACCTGTTGGAAAATGATAGAATGTAATCTTGGATTATTAAAAATTTTTAGGAAGTATAGATGTTTTATGAATAGGAATAGTTTTTTCAAATTGAATTTAGGACGTAATTTATTGGTTTTATAGTT
>CALMEH010000395.1 GCA_937863115.1 uncultured Acidobacteriota bacterium | reverse complement strand
AAACTTTTAATCTCATCAAACAATATCCGCAAGTTATTAGAGCATTTCCAATTTTGATTGCGATTCGTGATAAATCAATTGATATTCTAATCGAAACCAAAGACTTCATTTATAAAAAGTTTTCTTTCACAAGCAAAAATATTTCCGACAAAGAATGCCGTGAATTAACCGAATTTATTATCAAGTCAGGTTTGGGCGAGATTCTGCGCGATAAAAAGATAAAGAATTTGGTTGATTACGCCATCGGCGTTGAAGTCGGTTTAGATAGTAACGGGCGAAAGAATCGCGGCGGAACTTTGATGGAAACTATGGTTGAAGAATTTGTTGCCGATGCTTGTAACGAATTGGATTTGGCTTATATGGCACAGGCAACCGCCAAAAAAATAAAAGAACATTGGAACATAGACGTAGCGGTTGATAAATCATCACGCATTATAGATTTTGCCATCAACAAAAACGGCAAGCTCTTTTTCATCGAAACGAATTTTTACGGCGGCGGCGGTTCAAAACTGAAATCAACCGCAACCGAATATATCGAAATGAATCGTTACTGGAATAATCAGGGAATAGAATTTATTTGGGTAACTGACGGCGCGGGTTGGAAATCAACTTTGAAGCCTTTGAGAGAATATTTTGATAAGGCTAATTATTTATTGAATTTGGAAATGTTAAAAGATGAAATACTTAAAAAAATTGTGGGATAGTCTCATTTTCTGGATAAAAATATTGTTTAAGATATTTCCAGACTTATTGTTTAAAGTTTGTGGGAATTTATTTCCATTTTATATTGGAGCATTCATTTTACTTATCTTTGCACCAGATTCAATCAGTAAAATATTCGATCCTCAAAGTTTCATCCTTTATAGCTCAACATTTGTATTTAGTGCTATTTATTTATGGCACAAAAATAAGAGCAGAGGGTTACTAATGTTATTATTCTTTATTTTAATATCTGTCATAATCTCAATTTTATACGCATTTTCTTACACCAATCTAATGCCACCAACATTTGACTATAAAACATATTCATTCGCCATATTCTCAATATCAATTTTATTTTATATATGTTTTGAATGTTATGATTTTCAAAATAAAGAAAAAACCACTTTCAATGATTCTAGTGAAAATTCGTATGGAGACCTTAGAGATAAATTTCGACAAAACAAATGAACAATATGCAGGATTATATAGAAATAAAATGTCTTGAAGTAAAACAGCCAATAGGATTATTTTATGTTGGAGTAATCAAGTGGTCAGATTTATTATTGATTACAAGAAAAGACCTTGAAAGAGTTAAAAGAGAAGAAGAAGGGGTTGTTGGATATTTTGGAATTCAAAGAAGTTTATCAAAAGCTAGATTAAAAGAAATTTCTGAATATGTTTCATTTGTAGACGCTTCTTTCCCATCTAGTATAGTTATAAGTTTGGATGGATTAGCCTATGACAAAGAGACTGATAAGTTCAATAAAAATATTATAAGTTTTCAAAACGACACTTTAAGATTAAGAAATGATGGCAAAGTTGCAAAAATAATTGATGGACAACATAGATTATTTGGTTTAGAAAAATATATTTTAGATAATCCGCTTTACAAAGAACAACTTGAGTTTGATTTAATTATTACTGTATTTATTGACATTGATGAAGAACTAGAATCAATGATTTTCTCCACAATAAACAAAGCTCAGACTAAAGTTAACAAATCTTTGGTTTATGATTTATATGAACTCGCCAAAACAAGAAGTCCTCAAAGAACTGCTCATAATGTTGTTAAATTGTTAGATGAAGAAACGGATAGTCCTTTGTTTGAAATGATAAATAGATTAGGTAAAGCTGATGATGCTGAAAGGGAGACTATTACTCAAGCAACATTAGTAGAACGAATTCTCGACTATATTTCAAACAATCCGGCTAATGACAGAAACACTTTGATGAAAGGTAAAAGTTTGGATTTGGTTAAAGGAAAAGATTTAGAAAGAAGATTTTTTAGGAATTGGTTTATTACGAACGAAGAAGAAAAGATAGCAGAGCTTGTCTGGAACTATTTTTCTGCAATTAAAAATAGATGGGGAACGGCTTGGACTAATCAATCAATATTAGTTAAATCAACAGGAGTAATTGCGTTTATGAGATTTCTGCTTCCAATCGTTAAAGAATTCGGGACAGAAAAAGTAATCAGTGAAGACGAATTCTCTACGATACTAAAAACAATAAACATAGAAGATACTGATTTCAATAAGGACAAATACATTCCTGGAGGAGTTGGTATTTCAACACTATTCAATGAACTGAAAGAAAAATCAGGTTTGAATTAACCTGATTTGACTAAAATTTCATCAATTTTGAGATATTGATTTCTAAACTATTAGCTAAGACTTCTAAATTCAAAAGCGAAGGATTTCTTTCGCCACGTTCAACCATTCCAATATAGTTTTTATGCAAGCCTGAAATATCGGCAAGCTGTTGCTGTGTCAGATTTCTTTCGGTTCTTAATTCTCTGACTCTTTGACCGAATTTTTTTAAGATATTTTCTTTCATTACACTTTCAAAAGACACTTATTGTGTGTTAAAATTAACTTCAATAGGAGATTGATTTTATGCAACAAGGCATTTTTATAGTAGATGAAAATTCAGTTAATTTAAATCTAACAAAAGAGCAGAATATTATCATTGAGAGAAATTATCTGGTAGATTGGTTAAGGTTTTACGCCGAAAATTTTGACATTCGGCGTGAAAAACTTTATATTCCCGACGAATGCGAAAAATACGGCTTTGCCGAAGGCAACCACGACATCGGACAAATGATGCGCTTCTTCGCTGATATGCTGGAAGATTAAAAAATAAAATTATGAATTCAACATTAGCAACAAAAAGAACTGCAATAAAATCAATTGGCGAACCGATTTGTGTCTTTATTAAACCTTGTATCGAAAAGCAAGAATTAAATTATTCAGAAACATTTCTTGGAACACCTGAACAAATACTTAATCGGTCAAGGGAAATAATTAACGGTTTGAAAGCAGTTTTCCGTAATGACGATTTTTCAGTCAGAATAGTAAAGCCTGATTTAACACAAATGATTGTTCTCGACTCTGGCATTTTGTTCGATAGTGATTTTAATGAAATCGGAAAAATTGAAGATTATTTATACATTTAAGAATGACACCTTATTTTAAGTCTGCCGATAAAAATTTCACCTTACTTCTCGGCGATTCAATTGAACTGTTGCCGCAAATTGACTTTAAATTTGATATGGTTTTCGCCGATCCGCCTTATTTTCTTTCAAATGATGGTTTGACCGTGAAAAACGGCAAAGTCGTCAGCGTCAACAAAGGCGATTGGGACAAAGGTTCGGACGTTTATCAGCTAAATGAATTTAATATGAAATGGCTGTCGTTTGTCCGCGATAAAATGAAAGACGATGCGACAATTTGGATTAGCGGAACGATGCACAACATTTTTTCAGTCGGAATTGTTTTGACTGCGTTGAATTTTAAGATTTTAAATGTAATTACTTGGCAAAAAACAAATCCGCCACCGAGTTGGGCAAAGCGTTCATTTACTCATTCAACCGAACAAATAATTTGGGCGCGAAAGAAAGAGAAAGTTCCACATTATTACAATTATGAGTTGATGAAAAAAATTAATGATGAACAACAAATGAAAGATGTTTGGACACTTCCGGCAATTCAGAAGTGGGAAAAAACTTGCGGAAAACATCCGACACAAAAACCGCTTTCAATTTTAACGCGAATAATTCTTGCTTCGACTAAGCCGAATGCTTGGATTCTTGATCCGTTCACAGGCGCAAGCACGACCGGAATTGCGGCGAATTTACTCAAACGAAAGTTTCTTGGCATTGATTTAGAAAAGGAATATTTAGAAATCAGTAAAAATAGAAAACTTGAACTTGAAAACTCGAAAATTCAAAATCAATTCGTAAACGATATGAACGGATTTAAAAGTAAAAATGAATTATCATATTATCTTAACGATTGAGTGATGAGTGAAAAAGATAAAATGAAAACAATGCGGCGGGCGATTTTTCCCGGTTCTTTTGATCCGATGACGAACGGGCATTTGGATATTATTAAGCGGAGTTTGTCGCTTTTTGATGAGATTATTATTGCGGTTTTGAATAATCCCGAAAAAAAACCGATGTTTTCCGTCGAGGAACGATGCGCGATGATTGCGGAGATTTTGCCTGAGATTGAAGACGAAAAATGTAATTTGGTTGTTGATAGCTTTTCGGGTTTGACGGCGGATTTTGCGCGAAAAACCGGTTCGGTGGCGATTATTCGTGGCATTCGGGCAGTTGCTGATTATGAATACGAACTGCGAATGGCGTTGATGAATCGGCGGCTCGAACCGGAAATCGAAACGGTTTTTTTGATGGCGGCTGAGGAATATTCTTACGTTTCGTCAAACCTGATGAAGCAAGTTTTCACGCTCGGCGGACGTGTAGAAGGTTTGATTCCGAAAATTGTCGAAGAAAAAATGAAGGAAAATGTGAAAAGTAAAAAGTAAAAAGTAAAAATAAAGTAGCGGAGTTCGATTTATGAGAAATTTAGCAGGAATTTTGTTGATTATTTTTATTATTTCGGGTTATGTTTTTTCGCAAAATACAGATGACGAAGTAATAAAAGTGAACACTTCGCTCGTAACCGTGCCGACGAAGGTTACAGATCGCAATGACAAAAGCATTACGGATTTGAAACTCGAAGATTTCAGGCTTTTTGAAAATGGCGTTGAGCAGGAAATTGTTGCTTTTGAAGATTCTTCCGCGCCTTTTACGATTGCGCTTTTGCTCGATGTCAGCGATTCGACCCGCTTTAAGATTTTTGAAATAAAGGCGGCGGCTCTAAAGTTTTTGGAAAATCTGAAACCGAAAGACCGCGTAATGATTTTCACTTTTGACCAAAGATTGAATTTGATTGCAGACGACACGGCTGAAAATCTCCAAAAGGTTCAAAATTCAATACTGCTAACACAATCCGGCGGCGGAACAAGTCTTTATGATTCGATTGAAACGGTAATCAAGGAACATTTACGCAAAATAAACCGCAAAAAAGCGATGATAATTTTCACCGACGGCATAGATACCACAAGCAATAAATCCGATTTTACAAATAGCCTTAAAATCGCGCAGGAAGCGGGCGTTTTGACGTTTCCGATTCAATATTCAACGCTCGAAGATGCCGACAAATTTTTTGGCACTTCACAAGTCGTAACCATAAAAGGCGAACCTTTAGCAGTAGCATACAAACGGGGAACGCAATATTTGAACTTTTTGGCAGAAAATACCGGCGGCGATTTTTATTTTGCCGAGTCGCCCGAAAATTTATCGAAAACTTTTGCCAAAATTGCGCTTCAATTAAGTCAAATCTATAATTTGAGCTATTATCCCGACACCGAAACGAAATCCGGCAAAAAACGCAAAATAAAAGTCGCAGTAAATCGCCCGAAAGTTTCCGTGCAAACGCGCAAAGTTTATGTTCTTCAAGACTAAAAAATCTTTGTGTCTTTGCGTCTTTGCGACTTTGCGTTAAAATCACCTTATGAATTTTCCTGTTTCCGAAAATGTCGCCCGAATGAAATCATCTTCGACTTTCAAGGCGATGCAGGCGGCGATAAATTTGCGCGAAAAAGGTTTTGATGTCATTGATTTAACTCTCGGCGAGCCGGATTTTCAAACGCCTCAATTTATTAAAGATTTGGCGGTTGAAGGTTTGCAAATTAAAGGCTTAACAAAATACACACCGTCCGCAGGTATGAAATCATTTACGGAAGCGGTTTGTTCGTTTTACGCCGAGCAATTCGGAGCAAATATTTTGCCGAAGGAAGTTGCGGCTTCCTGTGGTGGAAAACAAGCACTTTTTAATGCGGCTTGCGCTATCTTGAATGCGGGCGACGATGTATTGATCCCGAAACCTTTTTGGGTCACATTTCCCGAAATCGTCAACTTTTGCGGTGCGAATAGTGTTTTTATTGATACTTTAGAAACAAATTTTGTTTTGACCTCCGAACAAGTTAATAATGCAATTACTGACAATACGAAACTTCTGATATTAAATTCGCCGAACAATCCGACGGGCGCGGTAATTCCGAAGGCGGAAATGATAAAAATTATCGAAGTTTGCGCCGAAAAAGGGGTTTATGTTTTGACTGATGAATGTTATTTATTTTTCGTCTATCCGCCCGAAGAAGTTTTTTCGTCTGCTGCTTTGCCTGAAAATTTAAGAAAATTTGTTTGTGTTGCGGGTTCGTTTTCAAAAACTTACGCGATGACAGGCTGGCGCATCGGTTACACGATTGCGAATGAGGAATGGACAGGCGCAATCGTAAAATTGCAAAGTCATTCGGCAACTCATCCGACATCTTTTGTGCAATACGCTTGCGCCAATGCGATGGAACGCCGCGAAGATTCGATGAATGCAGTTGCAGAAATGCTGGCGGAATACGAAAAACGCAGAAATTGGCTGATACCTGAATTGCAAAAAATCAAAGGTTTCAAATGTGCTATGCCCGAAGGCGCATTTTACGCCTTTATTGATGTCCGCGAAATTTTGGATGGTGTGCAATTTAAAAAATCAGCTGATGTGGCAGACTTTTTATTAACTGAAACATACGTTGTCTTAACCGACGGCGCAGGTTTTGGCGCAGAAGGATTTTTGCGGCTTTCGTATGCGACTTCGATTGAAAATCTGCAAAAAGCCATTGGGCGAATAAACAATCTTTTTGAAAGCGAATTTGTTAAAATTGAGAAATAAAATTTGGAGAATATTATGAAAATTGGTGATGAAGCCCCGGATTTTACTTTAAATGATTTAGACGGCGACAGTTGGAGCCTTCGCGAACACAAAGGAAAAACGGTTGTTTTGCTCTTTTATCCCGGCGATGACACGCCGGTTTGCACAAAACAACTTTGCTCCGTTCGGGATAATTGGTCGCAATATCAAGCGACAGGTGCGGAAGTCGTTGGAATTTCGACGGATTCGGTTGGCTCGCATAAGAGTTTTGCCGACAAATACAGTTTGACGTTAAAATTGCTTTCTGATGAAAATGCCGAGGTCGTTAATGAATACGAAGTTAAATCGTGGATTCCGGGACGTTCCGCTCGTGCTGTTGTCGTGATAGATAAAAACGGAAAAATTGCTTATCACAAAGTTCAGTCTTTGAGTTTGTTTCGACCCGATGATAACGAGATTTTGAAAGCGATTGAATTGGCAGGTTAAGTTTAACTCTTTTAGCGTGGGATAATGCCGCCAAAACGCGGCGATTTCACGGCGGAAGTCGTTTTTCTGCAGGAAAATAAAAATAAGAGATAAAAAGATGCCGTTTGTAGTTGATGTTAGTAAAGTTCAGTTAAATGTTGAAAATGCATATGCAAATTCAAAAGGTAATACGGAATGCGTTGCTTTTGTGCAGATGGCGGCGTTAGTTGGCGGCGGTTCGGTGCCGCGAACCGGAGATTGGCGCAAAGGCAAATATGTCAAAGGTTTAACAGCCACGGAAATTACAAAAGGAACGGTTATTGCTACTTTTGATGATGCCGGAAATTATCCGGGCGATAATCGCCACGCGGCGGTTTATATAAGCCAAGATGAAAAGGGAATTACGGTTTATGACCAATGGAATTCGCAGAAAATGGTCAAGCAAAGAGTTTTATATTTCAAAGATAGTGAAAATCGAACGGTTGATAACGGAAATTTTTATTGGATTGTCGAAACTGCCGCAACGGTCGCGGCTGGATTGACCGAACCTCAACACGCGCCGATGTTTTGCAGTCCTTTCGATGTTCCGCAATAATTTAAAGGAGTTTTATACAAAAATGGGTTTATTTTCAAACGAAAAATTCAAGTGCGTCCGTTGCGGGCGCAAAGACGAACAACTGCAATTTGCGCCTTTTCCGAATGAATTGGGGCAAAGAGTTTTTAACGAAATCTGCCAATCGTGTTGGAAAGAATGGCTGCAAAAACAAAATCAGCTAATCAATCATTTCGGGCTGGACGTTTCCAGTCCTGATTCGCACGATTTTTTATTTGATAATCTGAAAATTTTTCTATTCAACGAAGGCGTTGAACTCACGCAAATTGATACGAGCAAAGAAGGTTCGGTTAATTGGTAATTTCGGAATTGTTCCGAAATTAAAGTTCCTCAAATTTGTTAAAACTCGGAGGACAAAATGTTTCGGCAAAATTTTTTTTTCTACGAAATCACAAAAATCGGTCGGCTCTTTTGGCTTGTCGTTTTTTTGTGTGTAACCGTTTCGGCGCAGAGCGAACTTCAATTAGATAAAGCATTTGAAAGCGAAATCAAAAAAGATGAAGCGCAGATTTTCAAAATAAATGCGAAAAGTGGCGATTTTATCCGCGTAGTTGTTTGGCAGAAAAACGCAGACGTGAGTTTGAAATTTTTTTCGCCGAAAGATGAAAAAATAATTGAGGTTGATAATTCCGACAGCACGGAAGAACCCGAAAGAATTTCGTTTATCGCTGCGGACGCAGGCGAATTTCGAGTGGAAGTCAAAGGTTTGAAAACGTGGAAAATACCAAGTAACTACGAAATAAAACTCGAATTTTTGCGCCCGTCAGACAATAAAGACACGAGCCGAATCGAAGCCGAAAAACTTTATAATCAAGCAATTTTAATTTGGTTTTCGGGACAAACGGACTCGAAAAATTCCGCTGTGAAAGCCTTTGAGAAATCGCTTCCGCTTTTTCAATCTGCCCAAGACCGTTTCGGCGAAGCCTTTGTTTTTTACTATCTCGGACTGCTCTACATCGGTTTGAACGATGTGCAAAAATCTCTCGAAAATCTTGCCAAATCCGCGCAAATTTTCAGGGAAATCAAAGCATTTCCGCAACTCGCACAAAGTTTATCAAACGAAGCGGCGGTGCATTACAAATTGGATAATCCGAAAAAATCCGAAAAACTTTGTTTCGGAGCGGTTTAAATTTATTCCCAACTTCAAGGTAAAAAAGGAGTTGGCAAAATCGGCGGAAATCTGGCGTTGATTGCGGCTGATTTGGGAAAACCGCGTGAGGCTTTGAAGCAATTTGAAGAAATTTTACCGATTTTTCAGGCTGAAAATAACCGAACCGAAGAGGCTTGGGTTTTGCACAACATCGGCTCGATTTATGATGATTTGGGAGAACCAACGAAGGCAATTGAATATCTTGAAAAAGCCTTGAAAATTCGGCGGGAAATCAAAGAAAATTCGCAAGAAGCCGTAACTTTGGTAAATTTAGGTTCGGTTTTCAAAGGAATCGGCGAATTTCAGAAATCTATCGAAAATTTCAAAGAAGCCCTCGAAATTTTCCGCTCGCTTGGCAACGAAATCAATCAAACCTTTTGTTTGAACAATTTAGGCGCATCTTACGATGACATTGGCGATTACACGAACGCCATTGAGTTTTACGAAAAATCATTGATTCTCAACCGAAAACTTAAACTTCGTGCGAACGAAGCGGCAAATTTGAACAATCTTGCGCTTTTGAGTTTGAAACTCGGAAATACGGAAAAATCTGTGGAACAGCAAACTAAATCATTGGAGATTTTCCGTGAATTGAAGAACAAAAGTAGAGAAGCAATGGCACTCGTTAATCTTGGCGTGATTTTGCAGAAGAAAGGCGATTCGGTAAAGGCTTTGGAGTTTTTGCAAATGGCTATACCGATTTTTCGAGAAGCCGAATTATCTGATTGGGAAGCAAATGCGTTGTTTCGGATCGGCGAAATTCAGCTTCTTGCGGGAGATTTTCAAAAATCGTTTGATAATTGTGCCACCGCGCTGGAAATTAATCGAAAGATTCAAAATCGTTTGGGCGAATCGGTTTCCTTGCTGTGCGCTGCGAAAGCCGAAAGCAAACTCGGCAAATTGAGCGAATCTCGGACAAAAGTCGAGCATGCTTTGATCTTGTTTGAAGATTCGCGCAAAAAAATCAGGCGACAAGATTTGCAAGCTAAATTCTTTGCAAAAAGCCAAGATTATTACGAATTTTACATAGATTTATTGATGTCGCGGCACAAAGCTGAACCGTCTAAAGGTTTTGATGCGTTGGCTTTGCAGACAAGTGAGCGGGCGCGGGCGCGAAATTTGCTCGAATCAATCGGGCGTGTCGAATTGCGCGAAGGCATTCCAAATGAATTGCTCGAAAAAGAAAAATCTTTGCGGCAAAAAATCAATGCCAAAGAAACGCTTCGGCAAAGATATATTGTCGCCAAATCGCTTGAAAAAAAAGCTGAAATCGAAAAAGAAATTAGCGGATTAATTGGCGAACTTCAAGATGTTGTCGGGAAAATTCGCGTGGCAAATCCCAAATTTGCGAGTTTTTCGGAGACGAAACCTTTGAATTTAGCGGAAATTCAATCAACTGTTTTAAATGAGAATTCGGTTTTGCTCGAATATTCATTGGGCGCGGAACGTAGTTTTTTGTTTATCGCTTCAAAAAATTCACTCAAAGTCGTTGAATTGCCCAACCGTTCGGAAATCGAATCTTTGGCAAAGACGTTTTACGATTCTCTGAAAACTCCGCGAAAAACTCTGCCAAACGAAACCGAAAAACAAACGGAAACGCGGATTCGAAAAGCTAATACAGAAATGTTGAGAACTTCTGGCGAATTAAGCCGGATTTTGCTTCAACCGGTTTCAGATTTGATTGAAAATAAGAGGCTTTTAATCGTAAGTTCCGAAATTTTGCAATATATTCCGTTCACGGCTCTAAAAAACCCAAAATCTAATTCACAATATTTAATTGAGTCTAACGAAATTATCAACTTACCTTCGGCAACGGCGTTGGCTACTTTGCGAAAAAATGAACGCCAGACCACAACCAAAGAATTAGCCATTTTTGCAGACCCGATTTTTGATAAAAATGACGAGCGATTACGCCAAAACACAAATCCGAACACAAATTCAATCGACCGTAGCCAATTTTCGCGGCTGATTTTTAGCGGACAGGAGGCGGCAAAAATTTCTTTGTTAGTTCCGTCTGATAAAAGATTTACGGCAATCGGATTTGAGGCAAATCTGCCGAATTTGCAAAAACAAAACTTGATCCAATTTCGAATTTTGCATTTTGCGACGCACAGTTCGCTTGACCCGCGTTTTAACGAACTTTCGGGCGTGGTGCTTTCTTTGGTTGATGAGAAAGGCAATTCGCAAGAGGGAATTTGGCGTTTAAACGAAATTTACAACTTTCGGCTGAATGCTCAACTTGTTGTTTTGAGCGCGTGCGAAACTGGTTTGGGCACGGAAATTCGCGGCGAAGGTTTGGTCGGATTCACGCACGCTTTTATGTATGCGGGCGCAAAAAGCGTTGTTGCAAGTTTGTGGCTGGTTGATGACCGTCCGACTTTTAAATTGATGGAAAGATTTTATCAAGTAATGTTAAAGGAAAATCTTCCGCCTTCAAAGGCTCTGCAAAAAGCGCAAATTTCGATGATAAAAGAAAAAGGTTTGGATAATCCGTTTTATTGGGCGGCTTTTACTTTTCAAGGCGATTGGAAATGAGTTATTTGCGATTTGCAATTTGCGATTTGCGATTGATTGGCGGTTAGGGGGGTAAAAAAAAAAAAAATTTTTTAATCAGGGGGAAAAAATGTAAAAAGCAAATATTATGTCTGAAAAGGACTTGTTGTAGAG
>CALMEH010000394.1 GCA_937863115.1 uncultured Acidobacteriota bacterium | reverse complement strand
ATGAGTATCAAACGCGCTCTTTCGATTGCCGGCACGATTAAAGGAATTTTAGGCATTTCGGAGTTTGAAAAGGCAGTTTCCGGTATGAAATCGTCAAACAAGACTGACGGTGGCGAAACGGCGCGGACGATTTCTTATTTGCTCAATTGGATGCAAGACAACAAAGATGTGCTGGTTTTTGCGACTGCCAACGATGTTCGTGAACTTGAATCAGAGCAGTTTCGTATCGGACGATTTTCTTACATTCATTTTGTTGACTTACCGCGAGCCGAAGACCGTCTGGAGATTTTCAAAGTCCATCTACACAAACGCGCACTCATTTCGGAACAATTCGATTTGGATAAATTGGTCGATAAATCAAGAGATTTCAGCGGCGCAGAAATCGAAGGCGCGGTGAAAGATGGTGTGTTGGAAGCCTTTATTGACGGCGACCGTGAAGCTGGAACGAAGGATATTTTGAAAGCTATCGAAAACATTACGCCAACGGCGCAGATGATGAGCGAGAAAATCGAAGAAATCCGCAAATGGGCGCGAAATAACATTAAAGGTGTCGGCGCGGCTGTGAATCACTCGGCTTTGACGGGAAACAGTTCGCGGGCGATTGAAATTTAACAAAAAAAGTTTTTGGAGAACTATTTATGAGCAAATATATGTCTTTTGAATCGGAAACCTTTACTAATAAGGAACTTCTGGTTGAAGCCTTGAAGGAAATGGGTTTTGAAAATGTCACAGTTGGAACAGACCTTCTGCTGCAAGGCTATGATAAACGCGATCAGAAATTAGCGGATGTTGTAATTCGGAGAGATTCGGTCAAATCACAAAGATTTTTGGGCGACATCGGTTTTCAGAAAACCGCCAAAGGTTACTCGCTGGTGGTTGACGATATGGATTTGGATTATCGCCTCGGAAGAGATTTTATTAAGCGTCTGCAAACGCAGTATCACGAAGCGACTGCTAGAAAGATAGCGAAACGACTTGGCGGTTCGCTCATCAAGGAAACCGTCGGAAAAACCGTCAAAATCAGAGTCAAATTTTAGGAGGAAATAAAAAAATGCCGGAAATCGAATTTATAAT
>CALMEH010000393.1 GCA_937863115.1 uncultured Acidobacteriota bacterium | reverse complement strand
CGGGAACAGGATAACCGGCAAGTTTCATCAATTTAGAATAAGGGATTTTGTATAATTCGCTTAATTTATTCAAAACATTCGGGGAAGGTTTTTTTATTTTATTGCCTTCCAATTGACTTAGATAAGGATTTGAGATGTCTGTTATTTCATCGACATCCCGCAATGTTAAATGCAAATCCTCTCTACATTTTTTCAGAAAACTTCCAAGTGTTTGCTCTTTTGATTCACTCATTTGCTAAATATATCAAGCAGAATCTAATTCTGTCAAGCAAAAAGAAAAGACAAATCAAAAAGTAATCGGAAATTCGTAAATATAGAATGAACATATAACGAACTTAGAATTGAAAAAAGTTCTGTCAATGCGTAATTTCTACTTATCATTTTTAGCCTCAGTATTTTCAGTTGGCTTATTCTTAAAAGTTCTTTTCCACAACGATTCAAACAAATCCTTGATTTTTATTTTAATTTCTAAGCCGAAAACGAGTTCAGCGGTTTCAATTATCGCTCCGGCGGCAGACATCCATTCCATCGCCCGCAAGGAAAAAGTCGCGGCAGTGCCGATTTCTATTTTGGTTTGAATGTAGTGCAATAGAAACTCACAGGCAATAAACGCCAAAATGTATCCCGTCAGTTTTAATAAAGAAGTCAATTTATCCATCTTAAATACCTTCAATTGAATTTTCTGAGAAAGTCTTTTTCAAACTTTCAAAATCAGCCTACAATGAAATTTTAATTTAATGTTTCGACGCTTATTTTTGAGCCGAACCAAATCTCAATATTTCAATGCGAGTTGAGTCAAAGACTCTCCACAGAAAATGTTACCGCCAAATAAAAATTAAATGTTTTTGCACTAACTCACTGCGAAAAAGAGATTTCGCATGTCGGCAATTACTTTTCGGTTTGAAGAAAATATGATCTTCTCCTAACTAAATAAAATTGTATCGGAATATTTGAGAGCGGTATGGTAAGGCGATTTCAAGATATTTTTCCGTGGTTACAGATAATCTTTCACTAAGCTATTAGATTGTTGTTATTTTTAAGTGAATGAAATAGCTCAATATATTTGTTGAAGATGGTTGATTTTGAATTCGTATCAATACTAAAAACCGATTTCGGAAATGTTTTTGTTGAATTCTACTTGAGAAGCGGTTTAATCTTTTCATCAAATTCTTCGGCGAAGATAATTCCTTCAATGCGCTCTTTGATGTTTCCGTCTTTATCAATAACAACGGAAAATGGCATCGTATCGCCGGAATCGAATAGTTGTTTTGTTTTTTTCGAGCCGAACAAAACCGGATAATTTATTTCATTTTGGCGGACAAAACGGCGGACTTTGGCGTGATTTGTCGGTGGGTAGGTGATGCCGATAATTTGCAGTCCCTGATTTCCATATTCGTTCTGCCATTTGATAAGTTCGGGGATTTCCGCACGGCACGGCGGACACCAAGTTGCCCAAAAGTTCAGCAGAATCACTTTTCCCTTGAAGTCTTCGAGGCTGAGGGTTTTGCCGTTTATATCTTTGAGAACAATGGCTGGAGCTTTTTCGGGCTTATTATTTTGAGCAATAATAATTGCCGGCAATAGCAGACAAATAAGCAGAATTAAGAATTTTTTTCGGGAAATTTTCAAAATAGATATTTTACTCCAAGCAGAAGATTATAATTTGTCCGTAAGGCGAGCGCACCGGAATTACGGAAGACAGGTATTTGAATACTGCCTTCTATGACAAATCTCGGATCAGCGGCGTATTGAAGTCCGGGTGAAAGGTAAAATTCGGTTGATGAACTGCCCGGAACTTTTAATCCGTTAAGCCGACCATTACTTCGTGTCATCAGAGTTGTTTCCAAAATGAGAAATAGTTCTTTACCCGGCTTTTGATAATCAATCGGCAGCAGAACATATTCAAAATCAGTATTGACGCGAATTTCATTGCCGAGCCGAAAACCGTCGCGCTCCGTCCGCAAAATTCCTTCGATGTTTCCGCCAAAGATAAATCTTCCGCCCGCTTGCGAAAAG
>CALMEH010000392.1 GCA_937863115.1 uncultured Acidobacteriota bacterium | reverse complement strand
ACGTTTTAGACTTTACCGCTGACGATGAAATTCTCGGAAAAGCCAGCGGCGCAGACCTTTTGGAAGGAAAATTGACTTTGCCTTTAATACTTTTGGTTAAAGCAAAGCCGTCCGTGAAAAAAGATTTGGAGCAAATTATGACTGATGGCGATTACTCAAAAATCCCACGGGAAATGATTCTCGAAAATCTCGAAAATTCGGGTATTCTTTCGAGTGTCCGCGAACGTGCCTACGATTATGCGCGACAAGCGCGAAAAAATCTTGATATTTTGCCGAAAACAGTATATCGTAATGCCTTAGAAGAAATTCCGGCTTATATGATTGAGCGTAATAAATAGGTAGATAAAATTTTGAATGATTATAATCCAAAATCTTCGGGTGAAGTTATGCTAAACGAAAATCTGATTTCGACTCTTGAACAGAGTTTGCGTCAAACGCGCAACGCGCAAAACCGTCTGCTCGGACGACTTCGGGAAGTCGAAACCGAAGCCGAAAGTCTGCGCCAAGAAATTCAAGCAATGGAAAACAGCGCGGCGCAAACTGAAGCCGCGATTTATTCGCTTCTGGCGACAATGGGTTCGAGCAACAAGTCTTGGAACGTCCAAAATACGCAGCCGCAATACGACGACGACGGTTATGATATGCCGCGCGAAGTCAAACGCCGTGTGCCGCCGCCGCGAAATCTCAATCAAAACCACAATAATTCAAATCCGTATCGAAATAATAACAATAATAATAATTCGATTGCCTACATCAATCATCAGCACCGCAACGTGCCTTCGATTGCTCCGCGCACTGAACCGATTTCACATCGTTTTGCCGACCGCACGATTACGCAAGCCTGCACGCTTCTTTTACGCGAAGCCGTTGAACCTCTTCACGTTAACGAACTTTATAATTTGCTAGTCGCCGGCGGTTTTGAGTTTACGGGAAATAATTCGACAATTTTGGTTGCCGTTTCCTTAAACCGCAATCGCCGCTTTCGCAAAGTCGCGCCCGGAACTTTTGATCTCGTAATGCGCGATGCCTCGCAAGCCGCTTCTTAAAATCCCACAAATTTGCACGAAGCAAGACGCAAAAGCAAAATTTCATAACCGCGAATTTCGGATAAATTCGCGGTTTGTTTTTTTGTTGCGAAAAAATAATGTGATTAAAGTAGGAAAAATACTTGACAAACAAATAAAAGAAGCGCATAAAGGTTTTGTAACTCCAAAAAATAGCGCGGCGATTGTAGTTTTGTCAGCCGTTATGCAATTAACCTTTAGCTGAGAGAAAAAATCCCCTTTTTCTCTCTGAATTTTCGGAGGCGCACAATGAATAAACCCAAATCTTTCCGAAGCAGTTTGCTGTTAGTTATTTTTCTGTTCAGTTGTCTGAGCATTTCGGCGCAAACATCAAATCCAACTTTCTACAGCATCAATCCAATAAATTTCGGTAGTTTTAACGAGCAAACCAATAGAGAGTTGCTTTTACCGAACGTATCGCCGAGTCCGACACCAACGCCTGATGAAACTTGGCACACCTTGGTCGGTTCATATTATTTGATTAACGATAATTTCGAGGCAAAATTGCTTTTGAATAACAAAGGTATTTTGCCTCTTGAAGTTCAGCCGACGCTTTATAATAAACAAGGTCAAATATTGACGCTTCCGCCTGTAACGGTCGCCCCGCAGAATTTTCGTTTTATTAATCTGAATGATTGGGCGTTAATTGGCGGCGAAAGTTTCAAGTCGGGAAATATTAAACTCGTGCATTTCGGCAAAGACCTTGTTCTCGGAGCGCAGATTTATTTGACTAATGAAACGAAAAGTTTGAGCTATGAAGAAAAACTGACCGAAAAAGGCAAGTTTGATTCGCGCCGACAAGAAGCGGTCTGGTGGATGCCTTCTAACAGCGCGGATGTGAAAATCGTTTTGACAAATACGACCGAAGCAGTTTTGTCAGTTACGGGAAAACTTGCCAAAAAGCCTAATCAAGTCAGCAATCCGCAAACCGTTCAACTGCTTGCAAATCAAACCAAGGTTTTCGATTTACGCGAAGATTTTACGGACGGTAATCAATTTGCAAATGCCGAATTCTTGCTTTGTCTTTGGAACATTCAGGCGCGAAAGACGCTTTATTGGCGCGTGTGATGATTGCCGAACCACAGCGCGGATATTCAAATATCGCACAGTTTTCAAATCCGGCGGGTGGCAAATCAAGCGAATATCAAGGTGTCGGTTTTCAAATCGAAGACATTGCAAATCAAGAATTTGAACCCGTAATCGTAGCCCGAAATGTCGGAACTCAAACGGCAACTGTCAACGTCAAAGTTCCTTATACACGCGCAAACGGAACAAGAGGCAACATAACGCTCCAAAGCGAACAACAAAGTAGCGGAGAAATGCGGCTTATAAAAGTTCAGAATATAATTCAGCGCGTTCGTAATGAGCAAATAAAAATTGCAAGTTTAGAAGTCGAATATAATACCGCGCCGGGAAGTGTAATTGTCGCGGCGCATAGTGTGAGCAACGACCATAATCAAGTTTTCAGAGTGCCGATGTGGGATCCGTTCGGACAACGCAGTCCGACGGGCGGTTATCCTTGGCATATCGAAGGAACTTCGCAAACCGAAACCTACATAAAAAATATTTCCGACCAAGAACAGAATTACGTTGCATTTTTGGTTTGGGAAAACGGCGGAATGTATATGATTGGCTTGAAACCGATTGCCCCGCACGAAACTATTCATATTGACGTAAAGAAACTACGCGATGAACAAACGCCGGATGAAAGAGGCAGAACAATTCCGCCTCACATCTCAAGCGGTCAATTGCAATGGACGCTACGGCGAAAAGACAATTTACCTGATGCAGACATTCGCGCAAATTTATCGCTCATCGGACGTTCCGAACAAGTTGATTTAACAAAAGGAATTGTCAACAATTACGCTTGTCAAAATTGTTGTGCGGGTGATTTTATCAGCGGTAGAATTGAAGCCGCCAATCCAAGTCAAGAAGGACAGCCGATTCAAGTTGGCAGTTCCCGCATCTACTTCGCGGTTGAGGAACAACGAACCTGCTACGGTTTGCCTTATGAATTTACTTCGGAAGACGTGGCAATTTGGGATGCTGTTTGGAATTCAAGTAATAATAACGTCGCTAGTGTTGTTCTAGGTCAGGTAACCGGAGTCGGCGCAGGGCAGGCAACCATTCAGGCTTCTTGGTATCCAAACACCTACATCGTTGAACCTTGCCCGCCGCCGCAAGGTGGTGGAAATCCGTTAGTAATAATCGGCGAAGAAAACTGCGAAGAAGCCAAAAAAGATATTGAAAAAACTGAAGATGAACCTTCTACCTCAAACATTGCCGCTTGCGGACAATGTGAGCGTCGTCGTTGACAAACTCCTTCCACCGCCAATAAATATGTAACGGTAGAATCGCCACCTCCAACGGTAACAAATGTAACTGCAAATGGAGCGACCAGAATTACTCAAGTTTTGGGGGATGCAAATATTATTCATTTTGTAACTCCGAGAGGAGCCGCAAACGGTCAAGTAACTTTAACCGCGACACTTTCACACAGCAATCAACAAATTCTTAATGACATAAGTTGGGAAGGGGCAACCGAATCTTCTACAAATCCACTTCAAGCCACCGTTCCAAAGAATGCAGCATCCAAAACTGTTGTGAGGATAAAGTATCGCAATAATTCCATTAAAGAATTAAGAGTTTGGGTGGCTTGGTCTACCATCACAACCTCCAATGATTTTCCAATCGAGGGATCTTCTAATGGACCCGTAAATGCAATTCCCGCTGGAGCAGGATATGCGATTAGAGGCGGGTATGCTTTTAATCATACAATTAACCCGACAACT
>CALMEH010000391.1 GCA_937863115.1 uncultured Acidobacteriota bacterium | reverse complement strand
AAATCGCGCATTTCGCGGCGTTTGCGGTGATATTCGATTGCCGTTTTGTGCGTTGCGTCGCGAATTTGTTGGACGAGTCGGAAAACGGGAAGTCCGGCTTCAAATTGGACGGGATTTTCTTCGTTGCCGAAGCGCAAAAGATGCGAAATTTGATTGTGATGTTTCGGCGGTTTCACCAAGCCGATAATCGGAATCATTTCCAAATCGAGAGCTTGCATTGCCGCCGCCGCCGCCGAAATTTGACCTTTGCCGCCGTCAATAAAAATTAGATTCGGCAGAGGTTTTTCTTCGGCGATTAATCTTTTATATCTTCTGAAAACGGCTTCGTTCATCGAAGCGAAATCGTTTGCACCTTCGACGGTTTTGATGATCAGACGGCGGAATTCGGCGCGGTTCGGTTTGCCGTTTTCAAAGACGACGATTCCGGCGACATTTTCCGAGCCTTGAATGTTTGAAATGTCGAAACTTTCAATTCGTTCGGGGAAATGCGGCAATTCGAGAATTTCCTGCAATTCTTCCAAAATCTTTTGCGTGTCGGCTTTTAAAACTCTGAATCTTTGCTCGAAAGCGATTTTTGCGTTGTTTTCAACGAGCGTAATCATTTCGGCTTTTTTTCCGCGTTTCGGGTCTAAAATTCTAACTTTTCGTCCGCGCCGTTCGGTTAAAACTTTCTCTAAAAGTTCGCGGTCGGCAAAATCTTGCGAAACGTGAATTTCCAGCGGAACATAATCGGTCGAATAATATTGCGCCAAAACTTCGCTCAAAAATTCAGATGCGTCGAAACTTTCTGCGTCCAGATCTTCCCAAAAAAACTCGCGCCGTCCGACAAGTTTGCCTTCGCGCATCGTAAAAAGTTGCAGCGCAAGACGTTGTTTTTCGCGGTAAAAACCAATCATATCAACATCGCGTTCGGGCGAAG
This sequence comes from uncultured Acidobacteriota bacterium, assembly GCA_937863115.1. Classification (GTDB taxonomy): domain Bacteria; phylum Acidobacteriota; class Blastocatellia; order Pyrinomonadales; family Pyrinomonadaceae; genus CALMEH01. The sequence continues at coordinate 15,185 of CALMEH010000391.1, read as the reverse complement.
TCGCCATTTTTTGCTGTTCGCCCAAAGCTAAAACCGTCGAGCGCAAATCGCGGTATTTTGCGGCGAGTTCATAGCTTTGTTTTTCGGCAAATTGCCACATTCTTTGCTCCAATTCGTCTGCAAGTTCTTTGTTTTTACCGTCGAGAAGCAGTTTTACGTCGCGCACGGCTTCTTCATATTCGTCTTTTTTGCACAATTCTTTAACGCACGGCGCAAGACATCTTTTCAGATGATATTCGAGACACGGACGCGGCAATTTGCCGTTAATTTCGATGTCGCAAGTTCTTAATTGAAACGTGCGGTTGATCAAATCCAAAGTTTTCCGCGCCAACGCCGCAGGCAAAAACGGACCATAATAACTCGCGCCGTCTTTCAAAATTTTGCGCGTGATAACGGCTTTCGGAAAAGATTCTTTCGTAACTTTCAAGTGCGGATATTGCTTGTCGTCCTTGAGCATTATGTTGTAGCGCGGTTTGTGAAGTTTGATGAGATTCGATTCAAGCACTAACGCTTCAACTTCTGTATCTACAACAATAAACTCGAAATCTACGATGCGTTTAACGAGTTCGCGCGTCTTTTTATCGTGATTTTTCCCCGATTGAAAATACGAACGAACGCGATTTTTCAAGTTTTTCGCTTTGCCGATATAAATAATTTTGCCGTCAGAATTTTTGTGAATATAAACGCCGGCATCGGTCGGTAGAGATTTAATTTTTTCGTCGAGAGTCATACTTTAAAATTTAACGCAAAGACGCAAAGACGCAAAGGCGCAAAGGAAAAACAATAAAAAAAACTTTGCGTCTTCGCGCCTTTGTGTCTTTGCGTTAAAATAAAACTTTTCCGATGAAAACTTTACTGACAAAATCACCAACAGAAGCCGCCGAATTTATCAAAAATGGCGGAATTGTCGCGTTTCCGACCGAAACGGTTTACGGACTCGGCGCGAATGTTTTTGATGAAACGGCGGTGGCGAAAATCTTTGAAGCAAAGCAAAGACCGAATGATAATCCACTTATCGCGCACGTCGGAAATATTGAACAAATTGCCGAATTAACCGAAAAAATCACACCGACGGCGCAGAAATTTATCGAAGCATTTTTTCCTGCGCCGCTGACTTTGGTTTTGCCGAAATCAGCGCGAGTTCCGCTGATTGCGACGGCAAATCTCGACACAATCGGCGTAAGAATGCCGCGAAATTTACTCGCGCAGGAATTTTTGAAATCGTGTAATGTTCCCGTCGTCGCGCCGTCGGCAAATCTTTCGGGAAAACCTTCGCCGACGAATTGGCAAGCGGTTTTTGAAGATTTGGATTCGCGGATTGATTGCATTTTACAAGGCGAAATGACCGAAATCGGTTTGGAATCAACGGTTGTTGACTGCACCTCGGACTTGCCTCTGATTTTGCGAAGCGGCGCGATTTCGCTCGAAGATTTGCGCGAAATCGTTCCCGAAACTGAAATTTATAAAGTTAAGAAAGATGAAATTGTGCGAAGTCCGGGATTAAAACATCGACATTATTCGCCAAGCGCGAAAGTCGTTTTAATTACGAATTACGAACTACGAATTACGAATTCATCGGCTTTTATCGGTTTGAATAATCCTGAAAATGAATTTGATTTAATCAAGATTTGTGATTCGGTCGAAGATTACGCGCACGAAGTTTTTGCGTTTTTTCGTGAATGCGACGCACGGAAAATTAAAACGATCTATTGCGAAATCGTTGACGAAAAAGGCATTGGCGCGGCTTTGATGGATAGATTGCGCCGTGCTTCTGAAAGCTGAAAATTAATTTGCCAAAATTCTGATAAGAATTACCACCCAAAGAAGTAATCCCGTGATGCTGACGCGATTTGCCCAATAAGCCAATTTTTCGGCTTCAACCGGAACTAAATTCTCGCGCGAAATTTTCAAAGCGTGTCGGGAAATGAAAAACGCCGCAATGTGGCACACAAAAGGCACGAAGATTCCGAGAACGGCGAAAATAAAAGCCACGATTCCCAAAGTTTTGACGGTTCCTGCTTTTTGTCTCTGTTCCGGCGTAATCACTGCCGCAGGTGTATTTAATTCTAAAATACTTGACATAAAAAAAACTCCTTTTATCGTAATAAATACTACAAATCTTAATGCGACAAAAGTGAGAAAAGTGGCTCAAAAATTTTTGATTTTTATGAAAATAAGTGAAATTTCGCCGTTGTCATCTATGATTTTTGCTTCGACTAAACCGCTTTCGGTCAAGTTTTTTGCGGCGTGATTTGAAACTACGACCAACATTTCGCTAGTGTTTTCGCGTTTCATATCATTTATCAAAACTGAAAAATCGTCATATCTTTTCAATTTTCCGTCTGTTTCGCGCACCAATCTTCGGGCGGCGTAAAATTCCAAACTATGTTGAACGGCGTAAAGATTGACGATTTTTTGTTCCTTAAATCCTTGCGCGTTTGCCGTTTCGATCAAATATTTTGTCGTTTCGTGCCGCGCATAATCCATTATGAAAAATTGTAGAATTATCGCGACAACAACGAAGGTTGCAAATGCGACAATCTTAATAAAAATCTCGCGTTTCGCACTTTTTTGTGCAAATTTATAAACTTCAAAAGCCGTCAAAATCAACGCCGCCGGAAGCACGGGCAAAATGTAACCGGGAAGTTTCGAGCCGGAAAGCGAGAAGAAAACTAGCGGCACCGCGAGCCAAGCGAAGGAGAAAAGGAGAAGGGGAGAAAAGGAGAAGGGGAGAAAGCGAGAAAACGAGAAAGGGGGATTTTTTCGTTGAAAAAAATCTTTGAATAAATTCCAAATTGATGCGAGAAAAAATGGCAACCAAGGAATTGTCATTAGCGGCAAAATGGCGAAAAAGAACCAGAAAGGTTGCGGATGTTGATATTTATTTGAAGTGTATCGCTGAAAATGATGTTGGATAAAAAATTCGTCAATAAATTTCCATCCGTTTGCCTGATACATCGGCAGATACCACGCCGACGCGACAATTAACGCTAAAATCGTTCCCCAAATTAAGCTGAAAATAAATTTTTTCGACGGCAATTTCCAACTTAAAACGTGATAAAACGCCGCGATCGCAAACGGAAAAACGATGCCGACCAAACCTTTTGCGATCAAAGAAATTCCGATGAAAAAATAGAAAGTAAAAAGTAAAAAGTAGAAATTAAAACCGGATTTTTTCGCCGATCGGTCAAACAAGAAGAAAGAGACGAGTGCGGCGGTTATCGGAAAAGTCAGAATAATATCGAAGCTCGCGCCGCGTGAAAATGCGAGTAAACCGATTGATGATGCGGCGATCAACGCTAAATAATTTGCGAAATCTTTTTTTGCCACAGAGTTCACAAAGGAAGATGAGAAATCATTTTTATCTTCAAACTCTCTGTGATTCTCGGTGTTCTCTGTGGCTGAAAATCTTCCTAAAATCCACAAACTCACAATCGTTCCGAGTCCGAAAAGTGCTGAACCGAAACGTGCGGCGAATTCAGAAACGCCGAATAATTTATACGACGCGATTTGCAGCCAATATAAAAGTGCGGGTTTTTCAAACCAATCGAAACCGCCTAGCGTCGGCGTAATCCAATCATTTCTTTCAAACATTTCACGCGCAACTTGCGAATAACGCGTCTCATCGGGTCCGAGAAGTGGAATCGAAAGCGCGAAAAAATAAACGGCAATTATGACGAACGCAAATAAAAACCAAGAGATTTGCGATTTGCGATTTGCGATTTGCGATTGTGCTTTTGTAATTTCAGGCATCTTTGATAAAAATAAAAGTATCGCTGATTTAATTTTAACAATCAATTATGAAAGAAATCGCAAATCGCAAATCGCAAATCGCAAATCCGAAATCCGCTGTCATCGGCGTTGGCTCGCTCGGGCAGCATCACGCACGAAATTTTGCCGAATTATCAAAAGAAGGCAAAGGCGAATTTGTCGGCGTTTGCGATGTTTCGGAAGAAAATGCGCGGACGATCGCTGAAAAAAACGGTTGCGATTTTTATACCGATTGGCGCGAATTGTTTGATAAAGTTGATGCGGTTTCAATCGTTACGCCGACGGAAACGCATTGCGAAATTGCTTGTGCTTTTCTCGAAAAAGGCGTGAATGTTCTGGTAGAAAAACCGATTGCGCTTTCATTGGAAGAAGCCGACAAAATGCTCGAAACTGCCGAAAAATCGGGCGCAAAATTGATGGTCGGACATCTTGAAAGATTTAATCCGGCGATGGTCGCGCTTCGTCCGCACGTTAATAATCCGCTTTATTTTGAGATTCACCGCGTTTCGCCGTTTCCGAATCGTTCACTTGATGTTGATGTTGTTTTAGACGTGATGATTCACGATTTGGACGCAATTCAATGGCTTGTAAATTCAAGGGTTTCCGAAATTCGCGCCGTCGGAATTCCGGTAATTTCAGATAAAGTTGATGCGGCAAATGCGCGAATCGAATTTGAAAACGGTGCGGTCGCAAACATTACGGCTTCGCGCATCGGCACTGAAAAAATTCGCAAAACGCGCTTTTATCAAACTAATTCTTACGTTGTTTTAGATTACGGGACAAAATTTGCATCGCTGACTTCGCTCAATCCCGAAGCCGCGCATCCGCTTCTCGGAATTTCGATAAATCGGCTCGAAATCGAAGACATCGAACCGCTTCGCGCTGAAATTTCCGCGTTTTTGGATTGCGCTATCGAAGACAAAACACCGCCGATTACTGCCGAAGACGGTCGCCGCGCTTTGAGTCTTGCGCTTGGAGTTTTGGAGAAAATCGAGTTGCACCGAAGCCGTCTGAATGTTTGAAAAACCGTGTGCAACAAAATAAAATGATTGCTTTGACGCGGATTTTGTGCCACAATAAAGGTCAAATTTCAAGACCTTGAAATCCGCAATAGATTTGTTTTTCAATCCGAAAGTTATTGCAATTTGCCTAAAATTTACTTGTTTGGAAGTTCGTTTTTCGTTGCCCGTTTTGTCAGTAAAATTTAAGGAGATAATAATGAAAACTTTAGCAAAAATAGCAGTTGTCGGTATTGTTTTGGTCGGCATTTTGGTTCTGGGAATCGGCTTTTGGTCGAACAATGTTTCGAGTCGCAATGTCGGAGGTTTTAACGGCGGCGAATTGTGGCGTGACGCGGACGAATCTTTGCTCGTTTCGACGGGCGAACGCCAAATCGTGCCGGACGCTTATCGGACTTTGACGTTAAATAAAGACGTTCTGCGGACGCTTTTGACAAATGCGCCGCTCGAATCGAAAACGAGCGTTGCCAATAGCGAATCGGTTATCTCTCTGCCTTTGCCGGACGGGAAGTTTTCGCGCTTTCGCTTTGTCGAATCGCCGACAATGGAAGAATCTCTGCAAGCGCAATATCCCGAAATCAGAACTTATTTGGGGCAGGGAATTGACGCACCGGAAGCCACCGTCAAATTCGATTTTACACCGCACGGATTTCACGCAATGATTTTATCCGAGGGCGACAGCGTTTTTATTGACCCTTATGCCAAAGGCGACACGGACAATTATATTGCGTATTTCAAACGCGATTTTCAAAAAGAAGACCGTTCGTTTATGTGTCTGGTCGGCGGCGGTGAGCCGAATGCTTTGGAGAAAAAGCATCTCGACGATAAAATCTTCGGCTCGGAAAATCTTGTAAATAATGCCGGAACGCTTCGCACATACCGTCTTGCAATGGCGGCAACGGGCGAATATACGGCGTTTCACGGCGGCACGGTCGCACTTGCGCTGGCGGCGATAAATACGACAATGAATCGTGTTAATGGTGTTTATGAGCGCGATTTGTCGGTGCGGATGACTTTGATTGCCAACAACAATTTGATTATTTACACCAATGCCGCAACTGATCCCTACACTAATACTTCGGGCGATTTGGCGGCGAATCAAACAAATATCACTACGGTTATCGGCACGGCAAATTACGATGTCGGTCATTTGGTAGGCACAGGCGGCGGCGGTGTTGCCACGTTAAATTCGCCCTGCAACAACGCGGCAAAAGCACGCGGCTTGACAGGTTCGCCCGCGCCCGTCGGCGACCCGTTTGATATTGATTACGTTGCCCACGAACTAGGACACCAATTCGGCGGAAATCATACTTTTAATACGGAAACAGGTTCTTGCGGCGGCGGAAATCGTGAAGTAAGTGCGGCATTTGAAACCGGAAGCGGCGCGACGATTCAGGCGTATGCCGGAATTTGCGGAACGCAGGATTTGCAGCGAAACTCGGACGATTATTTTCACATCCGAAGTTTGGAAGAAATGGTTACATTTATCAGCGGAACAACGTGCGATGTTGAAACTGCCAGCGGCAACATCGTGCCGGTTGTAACTGCCGCGCCTGCCTGCACGATTCCGCAAGACACGCCTTTTGAATTGACCGGAAGCGCGACAGACGCGAACGGCGATGCTTTGACTTACATTTGGGAAGAATACGATTTGGGAGCAGCATCGAATGTCATTCCCAATACGGACGCGACGGGCGCAAGACCGATTTTGCGCTCTTACAAACCGACTACGGGCGGCGCAACTCGAAGTTTTCCGTCTCTGCCGTTTATCTTGAATAACAACAATATTCCGCCAAGCACTTTTACGGGAACAAATTCGGTCGGAACGGTTTGTGCCTTCGGAAGCTGTCTGACCGGAGAATTACTGCCGACGATAACCCGAACGATGAATTTCCAATTAGTCGCCCGTGACAATCGAGCAGGCGGCGGCGGTGTTCGTTCCGCTCAAACAACAGTAACCGTTTCCGATACTTCAGGTCCTTTTGCGGTTACTTCGCCCAATACGGCGGTTACATACAACGGCTTGAGCAATCAAACGATAACTTGGAATGTCTCAAGCACCACAGCCGCCCCCGTAAGTTGTGCAAATGTTGATATTTTGATTTCGACCAACGGTGGCACGACGTTCACGACGCTTTTGGCAAACACGCCGAACGACGGAACACAAAGCGTTACAATTCCTAACACGGGAACAACGACTGCGAGAATTAAAATTAAATGTGCAACGAGTTGTTTCTTTGATATTTCCAACACCAATTTCACGATAACAACAGTTGTCGCGGCAACGGCTTCGCTCGGCGGCAGGGTTTTGACGGCGCAGGGCAACGGATTAAGAAGTGCAAATATCGTTTTGACCGATGCAAACGGAAATACGCGAACCGTCAGAACCAATGCCTTCGGTTATTACAATTTCGACGAACTCGAAGTCGGCACGACTTACACGCTGACCGTCAGCCGCAAAGGTTACACATTTGCTCAACCGACACAAATCATCACGCTCAATGAAGATTTCGGCGAAGCGAATTTTACGGCGGAATAGCTTCGTCGGTTCAAAAAAGTAAAAAGGCAAAAGGCAAAAATTACAAATGTTTTTGCGCTTTTGCCTTTTGCTTTTTATAATTTTGGCTTCAAGATTATTTTATGAAAAGTATTCATATCTCCGAATTTTTACAATCAAGAATCGAAGCCGGAGATTTTCCGTCCGCTTCTTATCTTGTTGCGGAAAAAGGCAAAATCGTTTTGCAAGATGCGATAGGTTTGGCGGTTGTCGAACCTGAACGCATCGAAGCTAAAATTGATACGATTTACGATTTGGCGAGCTTGACGAAGGTTTTGGTAACGGGTTTGCTGTGCGCGAAATTGATTGAATCGGGCGAGATAGATTTGGAGGAAATAATTGAGGTTTATTTAACTGAATTTCAAAATCATCCTGAATCACTTAAGGATATGAAATGGGACACTTTGATTTATGAATTATTAACACATATTTCTTGTTTTCCCAGTTGGAAGCCTTTTTATTTAATGTCTAATGATAGATTAGAAGGCGTTGAAAACCGTAATAAGGTTTTAGAATTAATAATACGAACACCTCTTAAAACCGAACACAAGGTTTTGTATAGCGATTTAAATTTTCTGATACTGACTTTTTTAGTAGAAAGAATTTACGGCAAACGAATTGATGAAGTTGCCAGAGAAGAGATATTTGAGCCGTTAAAATTACAAAACACATTTTATAATCCGCCTAATGAATTGAGGAAGAAAATTGCTGCCAGCGAGAAGGGCAATGAATTTGAAAAACAAACTTGTATTGAACAAGATTTTGATGTTTCAAAATATCCTTGGCGCGATTATCAAATCTGGGGCGAAGTTCACGATGGAAATTGTTTTTATATGAGCGGTGTTTCGGGACACGCAGGACTTTTTTCAACGGCGGAAGAAGTTTTCAAAATCGCGCAACAGTTTTTACCGAATCAATCGCAAACATTAAAACCCGAAACTTGCGAACTTTTCCAAACCAATTTTACGCCAAACTTAAACGAAGCGCGTTCGATTGCTTTCCAACTTGCCGAAACTAAAGATTCTTCGGCAGGTTTGGCGTTATCAAAACACAGTTTCGGTCATCTAGGATTTACGGGAACTTCGCTCTGGATCGAGCCGGAAACGGAGCGGATATTTATACTTTTGACAAACCGCACACACGCGCACGAACTTCCGTTTGTGATTTTGAATTCTGTTCGGCGCAAATTTCACGAACTTGCAACCGACATTCTTGGCTCGAAACAAGCGTAATCGTTCAACTAAACAAATTTTTCAGACATCTAAAACCGCAAATTTACAATCAAAAAAATGCTTTCCCCAAATGCAAACTGAAAATCGGCTCGGAGAATATTGAAGATGAAAAAAATCTTGTTTGTTTTGGTGTGTTTAGCGTGCTTTTTAACAATGGCTTCGGCGCAAACAACGCAGAAAACTCGTCCGCGTGTCGTGCCTTCGCCCGCGCCGACGATTCAGGGCGATTCGCAATCGAAAACTAAAAATGCGCCTGTTTTAATCGGTCAGACAAAAACGCAAACCGATTCGAATACGGAAGAGGTTCCTGCTGAAGAAGACGATGAAGTTATTAAAATCGAAACCAATCTCGTGGCTTTTCCCGTTTCAGTGCTTGACCGCGACGGGCGTTTTATTGCCGGATTACAACAAAAGGATTTTCAGATTTTCGAGAATGGCGTTCAGCAAAAAGTTGAATATTTCGAATCGGTAGAACAACCTTTTACGGTTGTTTTGATGATTGATGTCAGCCCTTCGACACAATATAGAATTGACGAAATTCAAGATGCGGCAATCGAATTTGTCAATCAACTTCGTCCCGCCGATCGTGTGATGGTTTTGGCTTTTGATGAACGTGTGCAGGTTTTAAGTCCGGTAACAAACAACCGCAGAATGTTGATAAACGCCATTCGTCAAGCGAATTTCGGCGATGGCACGAGCCTTTACGAAGCAGTTGATTATGTGATGAATCAAGAACTTCGGCGCATTCAAGGACGTAAAGCGATTGTGCTTTTTACCGACGGCGTTGATACAACTTCGCGCCGCGCAAATTATCAAAGCACCGTCGCGCAAGCCGAAGAACTCGACGCGCTGATTTATCCGATTCGTTATAACACTTCGGGCTATATGTCCGGCACGGGCGGGAATACAGGCGGAAATAATCGCGGCGGCAACAATCAAGGCGGCACGCTCGGCAAAATACTCGGCGCGATTATTACTGGCGGAACCGTTACAACCGGCGGCGGTAGCGCGGGAAGCACAAAACAAGAATACGAAATCGGCAAAAAATATTTGGAAGAATTGGCACGAAAAAGCGGTGGCAGGAATTTTGAAGCCGACACGAGCGGCAATTTAACTGCGTCATTCTCAGGAATTGCCGAAGAATTGCGCCGACAGTATTCAATCGGCTATTACCCCGAAAAAGTCGGACAAAAAGGCGAACGCCGTAACATCAGAGTTCGCGTAATGCGTCCGAGTCTGGTTGTTCGTGCAAAAACGAGTTACGTTGTCGGGCAGAATAACGGGAAATAAATCGGTATTTTCGTTTGTTTTTGAAATTGGTTGGAAATGACAGACTTAAGTTTGTCATTTCCAACCAATTTCTTATCATCTCTATAACGCAATTTCAGTGATTCTCTTTTTCGACTTCCAATCCCAGAGCGATATTTTGCTTTCGTAAATAGTAGCAAGAAAAGAATCGTTTAAATCAAAAGCTGCTATAAATTTTATTTGATCCTCACTTAGTAAGCCACCGGAATAATTACCAATACCAAAAATCTGATTCGGAAATAAAGATCGAAAAGCTGCGTCTGCTAAAACATTTACGGCTTCGATGCCGTATTTCGATTGCCATTTTTCAAAAAACGGTTTCATTTCAATTTTAAATTTCTCAACAATCGCGTCTTGATTTTCCTGATTGGTTGTTCGTGCAAGCAGTTTTCTGTATTTGTCGCGTATTTTAATTACGGCTTTATTTTGTAATTCCTTATAAAATTCGTCCACAAAGGCTTGTTTCTCGGTTTCCGTCATCCATCTGTCGTAAGAGATTCGTAATTCCGGCATCATCGTTTTTGATTTATAATCCCATCGCTTAATCGAAGTATTCGAGATGTCCAACAACAATTTTTCATCCGCGCTGAATTCGACAATTTCGTCATAGTTGATTGGAATTTGAAACAATTCTTTGCCGGTTGAAAAATCCCAAACCTTTGCTTGTTTTGAAAAAGTTCCGACGATAAATTTATTGCTTTTACTTAAACTCAAATATTCGATATTTTGCGATATTCCGTCAATGCTTTTTACTTCTTTTTCAGTTTCAACGTCCCAAATTTTAATTGTTTTATCTCTGCATCCGCTGACTACAAACTTGTTGTCTTTGCTAAAACTTACGAATGGAACATCGTTTTTGTGTCCTAAAAATTCTTTAACTTTTTTGCCTTCCTTAACATTCCATACATCAACTGCAAATTTACGCTGTTCTTTTAGGCGGTTTTCAATTTCCGCCGTTTTTCTTTTTTCTTCTTCCGCTTTTTTCTTTTCTTCAAATTCTTTTTTGCGGTTTTCATAATCTTCGGTAGATTCATCTAAACTTTTTGGCATAAGCCGAGGCGTTGGCATAGACCTTGGTGTTGGCGTTGGCACACTTTTCATTACAATATCGTGAGTCGAATAATCTTCACTTCTCCCGACCGCCAAATATTTGCCGTCCGAACTAAAGGAAATCGAATGTCTCTGATCATTATAAGAACTCGAATAAATCGAAGCATCTTTTCGCAACATGTCAGATGACCACAATTTTTGAAATGTTTCGCTGTTCCAAAGTGTAATTATACCTTCGGCGTGGCTGACCGTCGCCAACAGTTTTCCGTCGGGGCTGAACGCAATCGCCGTCACCGCTGTTTGATGTCCGTTTAAGGTTTTCAACGGTTTACCGCTTGAAAATTCATAGATTTTAATTGTTTTAGTATTCATTCCAATCGCCAAAAATTTTCCGTCAGGGCTAATCGCTAAAGACCTTGCTCGATAAGATTGGCTCAACACAATTTCCGTCGGTTTAGTAAATGTTAAAGCAAAAAATGTCAACAAAAAAATAAACAAGACTTTACAAAATGATTTTCTCATATTTTCTCCGGTAGTTTCACAATAATTTGCCCAAAATGTTACCAGTAAAGTATGAGTTCTACAAATTCATAATATGTAATAATCGAATTTATAAATTTTGCAATACATTAAATAAAATAATTCAATAAAGATTTTAAGTTTTAGGCTCGGCATCTTTTTTAGAAGCTCGCGGCATCATATAATTTCGATTAGGAAAATCGTATGAAAAAAATTGCGCTTGCCGTTTGTCTTTTGATTTTGAGTATTAGTTTTATCTTCGCTCAATCGCGTCGTCCGACGACGGATGACGGCGGCAAAAAAAACCAGCGTCCCGTCGCAACGCCGACTCCGCAGACAACTGATGATAACGCTGAAATTGATGAAGGCGTAATCGAAGTAAATACCGAAATCGTTACGATTCCTGTTAAAGTTCTCGACCGTAAAAGCAAGTTTGTGGCGGGTTTGACGAAGGAAGACTTTAAGGTTTTTGAGGAAAATGTCGAACAGGAAATTACTTATTTTTCCAATGAACAAGAGCCTTTTACCGTTGCGCTGGTTTTGGATATGAGTTATTCGGCGAAGTTTAAGGAAGCGGAAATTCAAAGCGCGGCGATTGCTTTTCTCGAACAACTCAGCCCGAAAGACCGCGTGATGATTGTTGCTTTTACGGGCGAAGTCCGCGTTTTATGTGAGCCAACGAATGATAAAAAACGGCTTTTTGCTGCGATAAAAACTGCGAAAATTGATTTCGGCACGAGCGTTTATGACGCGGTTGATTTGGTTTTGAAAGATAAATTAAGCAAAATCGGCGGACGCAAAGCCATCGTGCTTTTTTCAGACGGCGTAGATACTTCGAGCGAACGCGCCAGCGATTTGTCGAACAAATCAAATGCAATTGAATCGGACGCGCTGATTTACGTTGTGCAATACGACACTTTTGCCGAAGTTCAAGCACTAAAAAACAAACCGATTATACCGCAAACCACACAAATTCCGGGCAAAGATAAGAATCCTTTTCCGATTCCGCAAGTTGGGTTGCCGAGCGATAAAGGCACGAGCCGCGAAGAATATCAAAAAGCCGACGAATATTTAAACGAACTCGCTTTGCGAACCGGCGGCGAAGTTTTCAAAGCCAACGACATTGTAAGTATTTCAAAATCCTTCGCCAAAGTCGCCGCCGAACTCCGCGAATTTTACAGCATCGGCTTTTCGCCGAAGGAAGAATCGAAAGACGGAAAAAAACGCAAATTAAAAGTCAAAGTCAACCGCGAAAACGTCGCCGTCAAAGCGCGTGATAGTTATACGGCGAAGAAAAAGTAAAACTGAAAAGCTATAAAGTAATAAATTTCGTCTGAAAATTAGACAAATTTTTTTTGTGAAAATCGCTCGGCAAAACTTTTTTTTAAGTTTGACAATTTTGGCTTGCGCTTTTATTTAATTTGTATTATGAGTGTGGCTGTAGATAAAGCCTGTAATGTAACCCAAGAAATTTCCCAAAGTTTCCACTTTAGCCAATTTCAGGAATTTACAACCTTCCTTTATTTACCAAAGAAAATAAAATTAAAATTTTTGGAGGTTATCTAAATGACAAAAAAAAAACTTAGCGTTTTTTACGCTATTCGCAATCGGGCTTTTTAGCCTTTTCACATTTCAATTCTTAGCTCAAAACAAAGTTTCGCCAACGACTGAAACATCAACTAAAACTAATTCGGGCGAAAAATTTGTAATGCCATCAAGCATCGCAGTTGGCAATAATGCTTTTGATAATTATTTGAAAGTTGCATTATTACCGAGAAACGAAAGAGGGGCTGTTTTTAGCAAATTTTCAAATGAGGAAAAAGCAACTTTTATTAAAGTCAACTTAGCATTGCAACTTGCTAAACGAGTAAATCTGACATTTGAGCAAAAAGAATTTATTCTTGATACAATCTCGAAAGTTTCCGCTGATATTTATGATAAATCCGATGCTGCAAAAGCTCAGCGAAGCCTGCAAATTGGTATGGAAACTGAAGGTAAAGCCGTAAAACTCTTTCCATATAAAGAGTTAGGCGATTTTATAGAACCTTTGATGTCAAATAAAGACAATGAAGTAGCACTTCTGCAAAAGTATCAGAAGTTGCTTAAAAACGGAGATTGGACCAGAAAAAAAAATCGCTAAGGAAATGCCCGTTGATGACAGAGTAAATATTTGGAAAGTTCAGATGGCATATCATCTTTCAACAGGTAAGTTTTCAAAAGTTCAAAACGAATTTATTTCGGAGTGGTTAACATCACTATCACCCGATACCTTTGCATCACGCGCAAATCTTACGAAAGAAGAGGAAGCCAAAGCCCTCAATTCTTTAGAATCTAAAATCTTTGATGTTTTCACAAAAGAAGAAGGATAAGCAATTTTCATGACAATAGGCATTCAAGAAAGTATATCAGATGATCTTATTCCGGGTGGTTCTTGTAATTGTCGGTGGTATTGTTGTCCATCGGGAACTTGTGAAAGTGGTTGTGCACACAAACCCAATTTGTGTGGACCTAACGATGATTGGGAATGCACCGGTAGATGTTCACACCCTTCAGCCCATTAGAAAAACTGTGAAATTATGAGAGGGTGAAAGCCCTCTCATTTTATTTATGAAATTCAAATCAATTTTGATTGCCTACTTAAATAATCCTTCTAATTTATTTCCCTTTGCATTCAGTTCTATATTTGTTGCCTTTATGTTTTTTCAAGGCTTTGATTTTTATAAGCACAAATTACACTACCAAACATTTACAGGTAGAGTCGAGGCATATAAATCGCCTCAAAAGATTGAAGGATTTGATGAAAAAGGCAGTCGAATAGATGAGAATTTATTTGAAAACAAACTCGTATTACTTGATTTTTGGAATACAAAGTGTGGGGTTTGTTTTGAAAAATTTCCTCAGTTACAAACCTTTTACGATAAATATAAAGATGATAATACGATAATTACTTACGCCATAAATAAGCCGATTGAGGAAGATGTGCCTCGAATTGCTTTTCAATTGGTCAAAGAAAAAGGCTACACTTTTCCCGTTTTGTTGCCAAATGATGAAAACTTGCCAGAAAAATTTGGCGTAAAAGGCTATCCGACAACTTTTGTCATCAATCGCAATGGGCAAATCGTTTATAAAGGCGACATCGAAGGCGCGGTGAAAATGGTAGCCGAATTGAAAGAATCCGATTAATTCTAAATAATCGTTCCGTCCGCAATTACGGCATTTTTGGGAACTAAAATAATTCCTTCACGGATAAAGTAACTGCCGTTTTCGCCATCAGTGTTTTCGATGTTGTTTTGATTAACGAGACGCACATTTTTGCCGATGCGAGCATTTTTATCAATAATCGAGCGGCGAATTACACAGTTTTGCCCGATGCCGACGTGCGGCTTTTGGATATTTACATTCGCTTGCATATCTTCGAGAGCTTCGTAAAAATCCGCCCCCATTATGATTGAATTTTCAATCATTGTTCCCGCATCAATCCGCGAACGCAAACCGATAATCGAGTTTTGCGTTTTGATTCCATTCAAAATACAACCTTCGGAAACCATCGAATTATCAATGTCGCAATTATGAACTTTCGATGGCGGCAGATAACGCGAACGAGTATAAATCGGAGATTCCGTGTCAAAAAAATTAAACTGCGGCAAGGGCGAAGCCAAATCTAAATTCGCTTCGTAAAAAGCACGAATCGTTCCGATGTCTTCCCAGTAATCATTGAAAAGATGCGCT
>CALMEH010000390.1 GCA_937863115.1 uncultured Acidobacteriota bacterium | reverse complement strand
AATGAGCGAACCAACGCCAAAAGCGGTGGCGCAAGCCGCAGAAAAAATTAGCACTCGTTTTCCTGCTTTGAATGAAAATCTGACAACACGGGTTTTGTCCGGCTCGCCGGAAAGAGAAATTGTCGAAGAAGCCGAAAAATGGGGCGCGGATTTAATTGTCGTCGGCTCGCACGGCTATGGTTTTTGGGAACGAATGTTTGTCGGTTCGGTTTCAAATGCAGTTGTTCATCACGCCCCGTGTTCAGTTATGGTCGTGCGTCAAACAAAGCATTAAAATATGAAGGCACTTAATAATTTAAAAATTCAATACAGATGTCTCGACTGCAAAATGTCCTCGGAAAATTTCTTTTGTAATTTATCCGATGTTTCTAAGCAAACTTTCGAGTCGCTGAAAATCACGAACGCTTATCCGAAAGGCGCGACGCTTTATATGGAAGGGCATCCGTCAAACGGAATTTATATGCTCTGCCAAGGGCGAGTTAAACTTTCGACTTGTTCGCGTGATGGCAAGGTTATAATTTTGCGAATTGCCGAACCCGGAGAAGTTTTGGGTTTGAGTGCGGCGGTTTCGGATTTGAATTATGAAACGACGGCGGAGGTTTTAGAGCCGTGTCAGGTAAATTTTGTTCGCAAGGACGATTTTCTGCGCTTTCTCGCAAAAAATACCGAAGCGTGTTTCAGCGCGGTCAAACAAATCAGCAGTAAATATCATACGACATATATTCAAGTTCGCTCGTTCGGTTTGTCGCACACCGCCGCCGATAAATTGGCGAAACTTTTGCTCGAATGGGCAAAGACAAACCGCAACGGCAATGGCAATATTCATCTGAAAATTTCTTACACTCACGAAGAAATCGCCGAAATGATCGGCACTTCGCGTGAAACCGTAACGAGAATTTTGAAAGATTTCAGAAATCGCAAATTAATTTCGCTCAAAGGCTCAGATTTGATTATCCACGACCAAAAAAGACTCGATGCAAGCATTGGAACGCGGGCAAAATCCGAAATGTGATGATTATCACGCAAACGAGTGATAAGCGTCCTAGTTTTTTCCCGAAGACGAGCACATATTTCGCCAAAAGGTGATGGTTGAGGAAATCAAAGCAAAACCCGATTATTTTTTTCAATTGTCCGCAAACCGTCTGTTTGGCGATTTAGCGCGGCAATCTCGCAAGTCTCTAGCCGCCATCAAACAAACAAAACAATTTCCAAAAGGCGCACGTCTGTTTGCCTCAGGCGATATGCCGTGCTGTATTTATTTGCCGGTCAAAGGCAAGTTGCATATTTTCTCGAATGATAAAAATATCGTTCAATTTATTGAGCCGGACGAGATTTTCGGATTGACCGAAGCAATTTTAAATCTGCCCTACGAAATAAACGCCGAAACGCTTACGCCTTGTTTGTGCGCGTATATTGAGCGCGAGGAATTTATCCGATTTTTGCAAACTGAGCCGGAAGTTTGTTTTCGTCTTGTTCAGATGCTCGGTTTAAATCTTCAAAAAAGCTATCAACTGTTTCTTTCTTCAATAACTTAAAAGATTTGTGATGCTCATCACAAATAGCCGTGATAATTCTCACAGACGCAAACAGTTTCGGCTTTTAAAATCAGACTTGGAGAAAACCGTATCAATTTACGAAACAATCGGAGGCAATATGATAGCTTCAGTCAAAAATATTAAAGTTGCTGTGTTCGGCGTGTCTGCGCTTTTGCTTTTTGTTTGGCTTCTTTCGGGAACATTTCAATCGGCAATCGGCAAAACGGACGTTAATCAGCAAAGTGAAATGAATGTTTCGCCGACACCGAACGCGGACGAATTCGTCGGGAGCGAAACTTGTGCGGCTTGCCACGAAGACCAATTCAAAGACGTTGCCGACACGAAACACGGCAAACTCAGTGAGCTTGCGGCGTGGGAAGATAAAGTCGTCGGATGCGAATCGTGTCACGGCGGCGGAAAGCGCACGTTGAAAGTAGCGGCGACAAGACGAAGATAATTTCATTCAAAAATAAAAACTCGAAAGAAATCTCGGAAACTTGCCTTTCGTGTCATTCGGGCAAGGAAAGCCATAACAACTTTCGGCGCGGCGAACATTGGCGCAATAATATCGGTTGCACGGATTGTCATTCGGCACACGGCGCGAAACACGAAAACGGAAGGGCAAATTCGATTACTTTGATCGGCGAAGCAACGCGGCAAAACCCGACCGGCGCGGCGATGTTGAAAAAAAGCGAACCGCAACTTTGTATCAGTTGCCACAGCGAAACAAAGGCGCAATTTACGAAACCGTTTCACCATAAAGTTCTTGAAGGAACGATGAAATGTAGCGATTGTCATAACGCGCACGGCGGTTTTGAGCAAAAGCAGACAAATCTTTCGATTGGCGCGGACACATCTTGTCTTAAATGCCACACGGACAAACAAGGTCCGTTTGTTTTTGAACACGCGCCGCTCAAAGTTGAAGGTTGTTCGGCGTGTCATACGCCGCACGGTTCGGCGAATCCGAAGATGCTCAAACGCCCGCAAGTCCGGCAACTTTGTTTGGAATGCCACAGCGGAATTACCGATCAACTTTCGGACGGACCAACGGGCGGACCGCATACGCAAACGTCAATCCGTTCGCAAAACTGCACGGTTTGTCATTCGTCAATTCACGGCTCGAACACGAGCAATGTGTTCTTTAGATAGGAGGAAAAACAATGACTTACAAATTATTTTTCGCAGTCGGCATTTTGCTTTTGATGACGGTTAATTTTCACGCGCAAACTCCAACGCCTTCGCCGAGTCCCGAAGCGGTTACGATTGGCGGATTTAATGTTACGTCGAGTTTTGAAGTCGGTTTGCGCGGAATTGATGTCAACGGAAATATCAATAAATATCGCAGTGATTTTAATTATCGCAACGGGGTGCGGCTTTTTGACTCTTCTCTTTTGTTGGAGAATAAGGAAAAATCCGGTTTGATTGATTCTCTGCTCGTAACGACTTCGGGCGGAAATGCCGATCCTTTCGGTTTTGTGCGCGTCAGCGTTGAACGAGCCGGATTTTACAAATTCGATTCAACCGTGCGACAGGTTGTTTATTTTAACAATCTGAACAATCACGCCCGCAACGGACACACGGCGAATACGCGGCACAATTTCGGCGATTTTGATTTAACGATGTATCCGAATGCCGAAAAATTCCGCGTTCGGCTGGGCGCATCGTTTAATAATTCGCGCGGCACGGGAAGTTTTACAACGCGGGCTTACAGCGATGAGTTTGCAATTTCGTCCGATGTAAATACGGATTCTTACGATCTTCGCGGCGGAATTGACAGCAAACTGTTTGGTTTTAATTGGTCGCTTTCGCTCGGTTATCGGCGTTTTAGTGACGATACAATTTATTCGACAACGGCAAATCCGGGCTATGCCACGACAAACACGACGGTCATTGCAACTTTTCAGCGTGCGTATCCGATTCGCGGCGCAACGCAATATGGAATGCTGAATGTTCAGCGCACTTTTGCCAAAAAACTCGACTTTACGGCGCGGATAATTCATTCAAACACGAGTCGTGATTTCAGTTTTCTCGAAACGATTACGGGGCGCGACAATTCAAACAACATCGTTGATTTGGACAGATTCAACATCTACGGCGATTCGACTCGTCCGCAAACGCGCGGCGATTTGGGATTAACTTACGCCGTTACAAAAGATTTCAGAATCTCCGAAAGTTTTTCTTTCGATACTTTCAACATCAGCGGCGGCAGTGCGTTTGCCGAAGCTCTTTTCCGCCGAAATAATGCCGGAAATCCGCTTGCTACGACTTTTACAAACACGCTGTATCATCGCATTACGGGCTTTCGCAGGTTTGTAAATACGCTCGAAGCCGATTATCAATACCGCGATTGGTTCGGTTTTAATATCGGCTGGCGTTACTCAAATCGGCGCATTGAACTTTTGGGATTTAATCAACCGCTTGCGCCGGCGACCAATTTAACGCGGACGCTTATTGCGGAAGAAGAAGATAATCAAACCAATGCGGTTATCGGCGGATTCAAACTCAAGCCGATGAAGAATTGGGTGATTTTCGCCGACGCGGAACACGGCGACGCGGACAATGCTTTTACACGGCTGGCGAATTACCGATATACAAATTTGCGCGTTCGCAGCCGTTGGAGCTTCAATCAATTTGCCGTCGGCTTTTCGGCAATCACGAAAGACAACGAAAATCCTTCGACTTCGACTGCGCCGCCGGGAAATTATCCGGCAGGAGCTTTTATCGCCAACACGAAAAGCCGCATCTTTTCGGCATACATTGATTGGACACCGACACAGAAGTTTTCGCTCAACACGGGTTACACTTATCAGCAATTAACGAGCGAAACCGATATTGTTATCAACACCGGAACGCTTGTCAGAGGCGCAAGTCGTTTCTATATGCGCGATCATTTTGCGTTTTTCGATGTTGCGGCGCAACCGATTAAACGAGTTTCGATTTTCGCAAGTTACCGCCACAACGAAGACCTCGGACAAGGCGACAGAACTGCGCCTCTGCCGATTTTGATAACTTCCTATCCGTTCAAACTTAGGACGGCGGAAAGCCGTGTTGCTATTCGTCTGACCAAAAATATTGATTGGAACATCGGTTATCAATACATCGAATATAACGAACGCATCCAGCCGCTTTCGGTCGGCGCACCGCAAGATTATCACGTCAATATGCCCTACACTTCGCTCCGCTTCTACTTCGGCGGCGGCGAACGCCGTTAAATAGTCGGGTAAAATAGCTTGAAAAAAGATTTTTGCGAGGACGCGGAAACATTCTGCGTCCTCGCAGAATGTTTCCGCGCCTCCGCAGAATGTTTCCGCGCCTCCGCAGAATGTTTCCGCGCCTCCGCAGAATGTTTCCGCGCCTCCGCAGAAACATTCTGCGAAGCGTAAAAGTTCTTTTGCGGAGAATTATTTTAATGAATTTTGCCCTTTATGACATTCGGCGCATTGGAAACGTGAAATGTCGCCGAGATTTAAAGGATGCGTAAAAGGTCGGTCGTTTTTATGACACGCGGCGCATTGCCAACTTCCTTTGTCGCCAAGGTTTGCCGGATGCTGAAATTGTCCGTTTGGCGAAGTAATTGTTTTTCCGCCAAAAGTTTGGTCAAGCGTTGTGTGGCAGACGTTGCAATCGTTTCTGATGACTTGTCCTTCGCGGCTAACGTGCTGTCCGTCGTGGCAACGAAAACAGCCTTGCACTTTATAATGACCAATGTTGTCGGGATGCGTGCGCCAATCGGTCTTCATTTCGGGGAAAGAATAGGTTTGATAAATGTGCTGAATTTCAGTTATTGCACCCGCAATCGAATCTTTTTTGGTTAAATAAATATCGGCGTGATTTGTCCGATAAAATTCATCGAGATTCGTCGAGATCTCCTGCACCGCTTCGTCCGTCGAATTGTATTGTTTGGAAAGAACTTCAACCGCTTTGAGTTTCAAAAATGGTAAGGACGCATCAAACTTGCCCGCCGTAAAAGAATTGTCAACGGCTTCGTCGGGCGGCAGATAGATGTGCGTCGGGCGATTGTGGCAATCAATACAATCCATTTTGCGTTTTGATGCGTTCGTAATTTGCTGTTCGGACAAATTCGCGTCTTTCGTCGAATATTCGATGATTTTGCCGGAAGAATCTTTCATTCGCACCCAAGGAATATTTTGCCGATGTTCGTCCGTCGCAATGTATTCGATTTCGTTGGCAAGATTCATATGCCAATGAATTCCGCCAATCTGTCCGTTGATTGCGTTTCCGCCACCGACTTTTATCAGCATCCGCGTTTGATTAAGCGAATTTTTTTCGTCAAAGCCGTAATGATTAAAAGTTTTCAGCACGTCGCCGTGAAATTTTTCCGGCGAATGACATTTCCCGCAAGTATCATTTGCCGGACGCATATTGTGAACCGGCGTTTTAATCGGTTTGTTATAGGAATCAAAAGTTACACCGTAAAGCTGGCGCATACCGTTAAATTTTGCCCTGACATAAAATTCCGCGCCGTCTCCGACGTGGCAAGCAACGCACGCAACTTGCGAGTGCGGCGAAACATTGTAAGCCGTAAATTCGGGCTTCATAACGTGGCACGTCTGCCCGCAAAACGTAACCGATTCCGAGTATTCATAAACGCGGTAACTGCCAAACGCGCTCATAAAAAGAAACAAAAGCACCGCACACAAAAGCACCAAAAACGTCCGCCGTTGACGCGCAATATTAAAATCAAGAATCGGATAAGCGGGAATTTCCAAAGACTTAGATTTTCTTCTCCGACGGCGTTCATACAACATTCCGACGATGATTATAAAAAAACCGAAAATCATTATCGCGGGAAACAGAATAAAAGTGAAAATTGCGAGATAAGGTTGCTCGTGTCCGCTGTTTAGCTCGATGATGATAAGAAACACGATGCACGTTAGCGATGCCAGCGAAATGGCAGTTCCCGCAAAACTGATGTAGTTGTGAAACAACCCCGGAATTTTGCGTTTCGGGTTTGTTTCCTCTGAAGTTTCTTGCGGTTCTTGCGCGGCAGTTGTTTTTTCGCTCATAAATTCCTCCAAAAACAGCTATATCGCGCCAAATATTTCGTTGGACGCGAAAAAATTGTAGGCAATATGCGAATGAGCCGAAATTTTTGGTCATTCGCATATCGCCGAAGATATTTTATTGATTCGGAAACAACCGCAGAATATTAGTTGGCAGGTTTCCGCAAATCTTTCATAAAAGTAACCAATTCTAACGCCTGTTCGGGTGTCATTCCTTTCGCTTCAAACCCAGGCATATAAGGCGGCTTTTCGCCTTTTTTGCCTTTCAGAGTGGTTTCGACAAGTTCTGCATCAGGTTTCGCCGGATCAAATTGTTTTTCGGCTTTCGGGCTGTGGCACATCGCGCATTTGGTTCGATAAGTTTCCGCTGTGTCTGCGGCATTAACCAATGTGCCTGCCGGTTTCGTGTTAAATAACATCAAAACAAACAGCGGTAGAATAATAAGTATAATGGCTAAAAGTTTTACTCGATTGAGTTTCATAATATTTTCCTCTCAAATTTTTTTGTCAAGCCTTTCGGCTTTGTCATTAATCTTCAGTTCAATAACTGTGCCGCAGAAAAATCGTGATTTTACGGGTTAAAATCGTTATTTCGCAAAAATATTCGTGAGAAAAATCACAGTTGCCGCGAAAATTTTCGCACTTATCCAAACCCGAAATTACTTCCTCGATGACAACGCCGACAATCCTGAAAATCGTCGCCGCCGAAAGCACGTTTGTTGTTATGACAACTCGCGCAACTTTGCACATTTTTCGGTGCAAAGTGCATTTTGGCAACCAACGCAACAGAAACCTGATTGCCACGCGACGCTCCGGCGCGGACGCTATGACAATTTGTGCAATCAAGCCGATGATTGGCGTGGCTGAAAGGCGTTGTTGCGTATAGTTTGTCTGAATCCGAAACTCTCACAAATCTGCCGTCCTGATGACAGACATTGCACTCACCGATATTTTTCTCGCCGCTTTTTGCAGACGGCGTATGACACTGAAAGCAAGCGTTATGAGCATTTAAGCTCGCTAAAATCGTCATTCCCGCGCCCGAAGGTTTATGACAAGTCGCACAATTTGTTTGCCGCTGATGCCTTGCGTGATCGAAAACGGCATTATGACTTTTCAGAGGCGGAAAGTTTTTGACAATTCCGTTTTCCGCATTTGTATGACAAATCGTGCAAATTTTGCTCTGATTATCGGCAAACTGCTGAGTATGACAACCCGAACACGGCAGATGTCCGACAAGTTTCGGCGTGGCAGAATTATCCGTCCGCTCGTGGCAGAGCGCACACGGAAAACGCGAATGTTCGGCGTTTTTATGATTGAATTTTGAAAAATCGGCATTCGGATTGATTGACGGCGCAACCGAAATCTCCGAAGTATTTGCAGGCGAAATTTCGGTTTGGTTGATTTCAACTTTATTTTCCGGCTTCGAGCAAGAAGTAAAAACGTAACCGAAAACAAGACAGCCGATAACCAAAACGACAAACTCGCACCGTCGGCGGGCAGACATCGAATTTTTGTTTTGTTTCGCCATTTCTTAATTTCCTGCCGCCGTAACCGCCTTGTAATGCGATTCGGGAATCGGTAATTTACCGAAAGCGATGTGGCATTTGACGCAGGCAAATTTCGCGTCTTTTTTTCTCGCATCAATCTCGAAATTCAAAATTCCGCCGTCGTCCGTGGTCGCCGTGATATGACACATATTGCACGACGTAACTGCAACTTTCTTCGTCAAAGCATCAAGCGTGTTTATCGCCGCCGCGTTATGGCAAGTCGCGCATTCGAGGTCGGCGTGGCTCGAAAATTCGTGTCGAAATGTTGCGGAAGAATCTCTTTTTCGCCACGCAAGCAACGTAATTTTGTCTAAATCGCCGATGGTCGCGGCAAGTTTCGCGTCAAAGTCGGTTTTTGTTTGTTTCGGCGCGAGTTTATGACAAGCCGCGCAATTTGTCGGCGCGGGCAAAATTCCCGTGTCCGCCGAATGACAGCTAAAACAAGTCGCGTGGCTTATCGGCGAGGTCTTGAAAGTTCCTTTTTTCAGCCAGAAAGCATCGCCCAATTTGGCAGGCGGTTTGGTTACAAATTCGACATCAGATTTGTCTTGCGGCTGAAAGGTTTGATGACAAGCCGAACAACTTTTTTCGCCGTCTTCGATATGTTTGTCGTGCGGAAACGAGATGGCGAAATCGGAAACGTGCCGTATTCCTTTGGCGGTTTTGTCAAAAACTTCACGCGGATTCGGAAACGGATGTCGGGTGCTGTTGTTTGGACTTGGATTTGTATGACAAATTGAGCAAATCATCGGTTTCGGACTTCCGAAAAACTGTTGACGATGGCAATTCAAACAAGATTCGTGTTTCGGATAATCGGTTACGTCGGGAAACGCTTCCGATTTCTTTCGCACACTTTTCCAATTTCCCGACGGAAATTTATGACACGAACTACACGCGAGATTGCCGTGTTGCCGAACACCGTGAGAAAACTCGGTAAAATTTGCTTTCTGAGTTCTCGGTGTCGGCTTCGGGTCTAATTCAAAACCTGACGCAAGCCGCGAGTGAAAAAATCCGCACAGGGCAAAGCATACGAACAAAAATATCGTGATTGCACGAACTTTTCCGATTCCGTTTTGTTGTAGTTTTGTCATTTGCCCGAAAAAAAATCAATTTCTTTCTCATAATTTTAAGCGAAAGAACATTTTCCGAATGTGATAACTGTCACATCTTTCAAATCTCCGCGATAGCTAGGATTTAATGCGAAATAATCCACAGTCAGGCGCGAAAATTTCAGCTAAGAAAGCGAATTTCTTTCAAAAACAAGGGAATTTTCAAACGGCACGATGATTGCCGTTGGGCTTAAATAGAAGTTCGTTAAATTTTAAAAATTATGTCTGCATTGGAAGAAACCATAACTGAAAAAACGGTAAATTTGCCTGTCAAAGCAAGGGGCGGAGAATCTTATCTGTCGCGCTTTTTAAAATTGCTTTGCTCGGTGCGTTTCGGCATTGTTCTGCTCATTTTACTCGGCTTGGCATGTCTGATAGGAATGCTCGTGATGCAGGAAAATGTTGACGGATTTGCCAATTATTACGCGAGTTTAACGCCCGCGCAACAGCTTGTCTATGGCAAATTAGACTTTTTCGACATTTATCATTCGTGGTATTTCAACACGATTCTTGCCGTCCTTTCGCTCAATATTGTTCTCGCTTCGATTGACCGTTTTCCGAAGACTTGGAAATTTGCCAAACCGAAAATTGCCGTGCCGCTTCGTTGGCTGAAAGAGCAAAAACAGACGGATTCCATCCTTTTGCAAGGCGAAAGCAAGGCGGAAATTGCGGAAAAAATCGCGCAAGCATTGAAAAAAAATGGTTGGCGAAAAACTGCAATCAGCGAAAAAAACAATCAAACATTCGTTTTTGCCGAATCCGGCGTTTGGAATCGTTTTGCTTATTTGGCGGTTCACGTCGCGCTTTTGACGATTTTTGTCGGCGGTTTTTTGACAACGCAACTCGGACAGACGGGTAATATGCCTTTGAAACCGGGACAAACTTCAAATCAGATTTCTGAAACGGCGTTCGACCTTGACCGTGTGCAGGAAGTTACAAAACGAATCCCGTTTGAAATCACCTGCACCGACATTCAGCAAAAACTTATAAAAGACGACGGCTCGATTGGTGTAAATAACACGATTGATTGGCTGACGCGCTTTACCATCAAAGACGATGGCGGAACGCACGAAGCATTTGTGCAGATGAACCGCCCGTTTGATTATCAAGGTTATAGGTTTTTTCAAGCGAGTTTTACATCAATCGGACGCGCCCGAAATATTACGGTTCGATTAACACCGGCGAACGGCGGCGCGACGCAAGACGTAACGATTCCGCGCGACAGCGCAGTAAATTTGGCGGACGGAACAATTATAAAATTCGCCGAATTTCGCGGTAACTTCAGTATCGGCAAAGAAAATCTCAACGAAGACACGAGCAACTACCCGAATCCGGGCGCGATTTTGCAGGTTACGCCGCCGGGCGGTTACGCGCAAACTGCCTACGCTTTCAATGAAAAAATGGCAAATATTCCCGTCGCTAAAAACGCGGTTGCGGGATACACCTATCAGCTAATTGATTTTGAGAAAGTTTCTGAACAGCACATTTTATCAGTCCAACGCGATCCGGGCGCAAATGTCGTTTATGTCGGTTTTGTGCTTCTCTTTCTGACTTTAGTCGCTGTGTTTTTCTTCGCGCATCAGAGAGTTTGGGCAGTAATTGAAAAAACTTCGGACGGAAATTTCAATGTCAATTTCGGCGGAAATACAAATCGAAATAACACGGCGTTTGACGAAAAATTCAAACGCTTTGTCAGGGAAATTCAAACATTATGAATCAGGAAATCTTAAATCAGCCGATTATCGTTTCGGCTAAAAACGAAAACGCGGCGGTGTGGCGTTCTTATGTTCCGTTTGCGATGACAATTATGGGTTCAACCGCTTTGCTTTTGCTCAGAATAAACGTCGGCGGCGAACGATTTATTTCAGACGGCGCATTGATGATGCTTGCGCTGGCGGCGTATCTGATTGCGGCGGTTTTTTATCTGACGAATCTCTACGCACCCTCAAATTACGCCGAAAAACTCGGAATGTGGGGCGCGATGCTCGGAGTTTTTTTCAATCTTTCGAGTTGGCTGGTGCGTTGGGTTTCGGCTTTTGACCGCGAGTTTGCGATTTTTACGCAACAAGGAAAAGACCTTGCGGAAATGCCTTGGGTTTTTCGCTATGTTCCGTTTGCGAATCTTTACGATTTGAGTTTGGCATTTGCTTTCGGCGCGGGCGTAACGACGCTTCTGGTCATTCGCCGTCCGCAGTTTCGGATTGTTGCCGCGCTTGCGCTTCCACTTGCCGCGATTATTCTGGTTTTGGCGCGATTTATCGGCGGCGAGTTTGTTGATTTGCCGCCGGTTTTGGACAGCTATTGGCGACCGATTCACGTCGGCATCGCTTCTTTGAGCTACGGGATTGCGCTTGTTTGTTTCGCCGTTGCGGTTCTTTATCTTTTGAAAGATGGTTTGAAAGTTCAAGCAATGGCGATTTGGACGAGCCTTTTCGCGCTTTCGGTTTTTGCGACCGTCAGCAAATTCAGCGTCTTTTCGTTAAGCAGTTTTGGAACTTACACGGCTTCGACTTTTGTCGGAAATTCGCGTCAATCTTTGGCTCTGCGGGCGGATATTCCTTATGTCGGCTGGCTTTTGGTTTTGGCAACAGCTTTGCTCATCGGCGCGTGTATTGCTTACGGTGTTTATTTGAACAAATCTGGCGAAAAAGCGAATAAAATCGGACGGTTTTTGATGCAACTTGCTTTATTGGCTCAAGGCGCGGGAATTGCGATGCTCGTTTATCAACTCAAAACCATTCAGACGGTTGTCAATTTGATAAATCCGACAACGCAATACGAGCGATTTGCCGTTTGGATGTTGCAACAAGAAGACGTTCCGCAAGCGCAGATTAGTCAGATGGGTTCGCAACAACTTTACGCGATGTCGAGCGAATGGATTCAGCAAAACGCCGCAAATCTGCATCTGAGTTTGAACGCCAATCCGGTCGAGCTTGCCGCGCTGATAACGGCTTTTACGGGAACATTTTTTATCGTTCTCTTTTCGATAAAAACCGACAAAATCCGCGCCGCTCTGCCGTCGGCGGAAACTTTGGATTCGTTGATGTATAAACTTGGCGGCGTAGCCTTTGCCGGACTCGCTCTGCTTTTGATGACAGGCGCGGTTTGGGCAAACGAATCTTGGGGACGTTATTGGGGCTGGGACGCGAAAGAAGTCGGTGCGTTGGTTGCGTGGCTGACTTACGCCGCATTTCTACATTCGCGCATTGCGTATAGCTGGAAAGGTCGCCGTTCGGCTTATTTTGCGATTATCGCTTTTCTTTTCGTGATTTTTACTTATCTCGGCGTAAGTTACTTGCTTCCGGGTTTACATTCTTATGCTTGAATTTGTTAGTTGCTAGTGGTTAGTTGAGAGTCGCAAAATCCTTCTTAACCACTAACCACTAACAACTAACCACTAACAAAAAAATGAACAAAGACAATTTTCTTTTCTGTATTATCGGTTTATTGGCAGGTTTAATTATCGGATTTATGTTTGCAAATTCGGTCAATCAGAATGCAGTTGCGCGAACTCCGACGGCGGTAAACCCGAATGCCGCGATGCCGCAAAATCATCCGAGCGTTGACGGAAATTCGGGCGCGATGTCGCCGCAGGTGCAAGCCGCGATTGATAACGCAAAACAAAATCCGAACGATTTTGAAGCGCAAATAAAAGCGGCGGAAGTTTATTATCAAATTCAGCGTTTTGAAGGCGCAATCGAATTTTTGAAACAGGCAAATAAATTAAAGCCGGACGATTATGAAACAATCGTCAATCTCGGCAATTCGTATTTTGATGCAAGCCAATACACAGAAGCCGAAAAATGGTATTCAGCCGCGCTTGCGAAAAAACCGGACGATATAAATGTCCGCACCGATTTGGGGTTGACGTTTATTTTCCGCGAATCGCCAAATTATGACCGTGCCATTCAAGAGTTCACTCGTTCGCTCGAAAAAGACCCGAACAAGACGCAAACGCTTCAAAATCTGACAGTTGCCTACACGAAAAAAGGTGATGCTGTGAAAGCAAAAGAAACGCTTTCGCGGCTCGAAAGTCTTGATGCGACCAATACGGCAATTCCTAAATTGCGCGAAGATATTCAAAAATTGGAAACGACAAAGTAAAGGGACGGAAAAAGAACTATGGCAAACATTTTAATTTTAGGCGGCGGTTTCGCGGGGCTAATTGCGGCTGAAAGACTTGCCGAATATTTGGATTCAACGCATAAAATCACGTTGGTTGCGCCGAATCAGAAATTTACGTTTTATCCGGCACTCGTGCAACTTGCTTTCGGTGAGATCGAAGTTGATGATATTCAAATTGATCTTGCCGCCAAATTAACTGAAATCGGCGTTCAATTCGTGCAAGGCGAATTGATTCGCGTAAATTCCGAAAGACGCGAGGTGCAGATTGCCGGCATTGAGTTTAACGGTGAACTTCATTACGATTATTTGCTCGTTGCCGTTGGTCGGCGGCTTGCAACCGAAAAAGTGCCGGGCTTTTTTGAACACGCACAACATCTTCTCGGCGTAAAAGCCGCGCAAAAATTCGGCGAATTCGTGCGTAGCTTTGAAGTCGGGACAATCATTGTCGGAATGTGTCCCGACGGACGTTTGCCTGTTCCCGTATGCGAAACGGCATTTGCGCTGGCGCGAAAATTTGAAGCGGAAATGCGCGACGGCACGGTGAAAATAAAAGTGATTTTTCCCGAATCGGTCGAAGCGGCATTCGGCGGCGCGAATCTGCACAAAGAACTCGAAATTGTCTTCAAAAAGCACGGCATCAATGTTTTGTATGACATTCCGATTCGTGAGATTTCATTTAACGAAATTGTTTCGACAAAAAAACATCGGATTACTTGCGATTTGCTGATGCTCGTTCCGCCGTTTCGCGGAAATGCCGCGCTTCGCGGGTTAGGCGCGTCCAACGAAGACGATTTTATTAAAGTTGACGGTTTGATGCGTGTTCACGGTCAAGAAAAAACTTATGCGGCGGGCGATATTGTCGCGTTTTCGGGTCCGAAGTTCGCACATATGGCGGTGCGTCAAGCCGAAATCGCGGCAACAAACATCATCTCGGAAATCGAAGGCAGAGAACCGTTTGAGCAGTATTATCACGAAATCGCCACGGTCATTGACGCAGGCGGCGCAGATTCGATTTATTTGCACTACGGAATCTGGGATGATTCGCTCTATCGCCTGAAAAAAGGCAGAATTTGGAGCTGGGCAAAAGAAGCGCACGACCGTTTTTGGCGGGCAAAACACAGTTGAAAATTGTGGAAAAACATTTTTGGATATGCCGTTGGCGTTATTTTTTTAATGACGCAAGCGGCATTTTCTTTCGGCACGAATCTGAAAATGCCGTCAAAACGTCAATAATGAGTTTATTTCGGCGTTTAACAAACGAATATCTTTTCAAGTTTTGATAAATTAAATCTATGAAAAATATTCGGGAAATCTTCGGCGATATTGATATTTATCTTTTCGACCAAATTCAAAAAGGCAGATTCACCGCCGATATGAAAATCCTCGACGCAGGTTGCGGCGGCGGACGAAATCTGATCTATTTTATGCGAACAGGTTGCGAAGTTTTTGCCGTTGACCAAAATGCCGAAGCAATCGAGCAAATAAAATATTTTGCTGAAAATCTTGCGCCGAATTTGCCGTCCGCAAACTTTCAAATCGCATCGGTCGAACAAATGCCTTTTCCCGACAATTATTTCGATTGGGTCATCAGCAACGCCGTTTTGCACTTTGCCGAAAACGCGCAACAATTCAATCAAATGATTTTAGAAATGTGGCGCGTCCTAAAACCGAACGGCATATTTTTCGCCCGACTCGCCTCAACAATCGGCATCGAAAACCTCATAATCCCAACCGAAAACGGCAGATACGATTTGCCCGACGGCTCGGAACGCTTTCTCGTCAACGAAGATTTGCTGATAAAAACCGCCGAAAACCTAAGCGCAAATTTTCTCGAACCAATCAAAACCACCAACGTCCAAAACCTGCGCTGTATGACAACTTGGGTTTTGTCGAAAAATTAGGGATTATTTACGAAAATTTCAAATTAATTTGCGGGAGAAAAAGCAAAACTTCAATATTCGTCAAATCAACAAAAGCCTTTTCAATCAGATGTTTAACTTCCAAATAATTCAATCCTCCAAGTCCGCAACCGAGCGCGGGCATTGCGATTGATTTAATTTCGTATTGCTCAATTTCTTCGACCAAACTTTGCAAACCGCTTTCGATATATTCAATTTTACTTTGTTCCCGCCAATGATTTTTAGTCGGAAAATTGATGATAAAATGTGGATTGGTTTGGACATTTTTCAACTCGAAAACCTGAACTTTTCCGATTGCTAATTCTCCATTTTGACAAGCTAGTTTGTAAGCCTTGAAATACTCGGCGGGAAACTTTTGCTTGAATTGTAAAGCGATTCCTTTGCCCATTACGCCAACGCAATTGACGGCATTGACGAGGGCTTCGGTGTTTGATTGAAAAAGGTTTCCGGTGGTTTCTTTTATCATTTTCTTTTGCTTCATTTTTACATTAAAATAAATTTGATGTCGAAACAAAATTACTCCCAAATTTTAGAAAGAGTCGTCAAACGCCACGCCCGATTTCAACCCGCCAACGGCAACATCCAAACACACGCCGTCTGCGACCGTGAAACCGACGAATATATGGTCATAGATTCCGGCTGGAACGAAAAAGGACGGCGAATTTACGATGTTGTTCTGCATTTTCGCCTGCAAAATGGCATCGTCCACGTTGAACGCGATAACACCGATGCCGAAGTCATTAGAGAATTATTGGATTTGGGCATTGCCAAAGACGACATAATTTTGGCTTACAACGCTTTGCCTTTTCAGAAGTTAGATGAGTTGGTTGCGGCGTAAATTCTAATGGATTTTGATCT
>CALMEH010000389.1 GCA_937863115.1 uncultured Acidobacteriota bacterium | reverse complement strand
TGTCCAAATCGTAACCGCGTTGTTTGATGGTTTCGATGTGAACTTTCCAACAAATCTCGCTTTCCGTCCGATTATTCCACCAATCTCGAATCGGCTGAAATTCTTCCAGACGAATCGTTTTTGTTTTGCTGTAACTCTTTTGACCTTCGGGCAAACGGTGTTCGTAATACCAAACTTCGCGGGTTTGTTTGCCTTTTTCAAAAAATAAAAGATTAGTGGCAACCGTTGCGTAAGGCTGAAAAACGCTGTTCGGCAAACGAATAATCGTGTGCAAATTGCATTCGGTCAAAAGCCTTTCGCGGACTCTCTGCTTCACGCCTTCGCCCGTCAGCGAACCGTCAGGCAACACAATTCCCGCCCGTCCGCCCATTTTTAGCAAGTGAATCATCAGAATCAAAAACAAATCGGCACTTTCTTTGGTGCGGAAATTCTGCGGAAAATTCGTTTCGTTATTATTCGCCACAATCCCGCCAAACGGCGGATTTGCTAAAATCACATTCACGCGGTCGCGTTCCGTGTAATCTTTCAGCGGTTTATCCAACGCATCGCGGAAAGTTATTTGGGGAATTTCAACATCGTGCAAAATCAAATTTGTGGTAGCTAAAAGATACGGCAAAGGCTTGTATTCCCAACCGATTACATTTTCTTGAATCGCTTTCAGAGTTTCGATGTTTGTATTATCCTTGCGTAAATGCTCAATCGCACAAGTCAAAAATCCGCCCGTTCCACACGAACAATCAAGCACTTTTTCGCCAATTTCGGGATTTACAATTTCGGTAATAAATTGCGCAATTGCTCTAGGTGTGTAAAATTCGCCCGATTTTCCCGCCGATTGCAAATTTTTGAGAATTGTTTCGTAAAGTTCGCCGAATGCGTGGCGGTCTTTTGAATTATTAAAATCGAGTTCGTTTAATTTATTGAGAACTTTGCGGATATTGATTCCGCTTTTCATATAATTGTTGTTGCCTTCAAAAACTTCACGCAGAATCAAAGCCCGTTTATTGTTGCCAACTTGAATGTTTCGGAGTTTCGGAAAAAGTTCGCGGTCAACAAAAACCTGCAATACTTCGCCCGTCATTCCTTCATCATCACCCGCCCAATTTTCCCAATGAAGTTCGCTCGGAATCGGTGATTTGTAGTTATCGTCAAGCAACTCAAGTTCTTGGTCTTTATCGGAAAAGATTTTGAAAAAGAGCATCCAACCAAGTTGTTCAATGCGTTGGGCATCACCGTTCAACCCGGTATCTTGCCACATAATATCGCGGATAGATTTTAAGATTCCTTGTAAGTTTGCCATTTATTATTCCTAAAATTCGGCGAGATTTCTTAAATAAAGTTTGCCTTCGTAATCATTCAAACCGAGCAAAAACTGATTCAAAAACCAATTTCTGCCTAAAACATTTCGGCTAAAATTTTCGTCTTCGGCAAAACAAACGCCTGCGTCATATTTGTAATCGAGAAACGAAAGGGTAACAAAATGACGAAAAGTATTGAATCCGGCGGTTGCTGTGCTGATTCTGACAAGTTCGCCGTCTTCAATTTTTAAGCCGATTTCTTCGCCGTGTTTGCGGGCGAAAACGCAGTTTGTCGAACCCGTGTCAATTTTCGCGGTAAATTTCGTGGAATTGTTTATTAAACCGATTTCGATTTCAAGAGAAATGCCGGACAATCCGGCATCATACTCAATCAAATGTGAAAATTCGAGATTGTGAATCAATCCAAACCTCCCATAAAACCTTCATAATCAAGCGGCAAAACATCTCCGATAAATGTGTTTTTGTAACCTTTCTGACGCGCAAGTTTAAGCGCGTCGCCGTATTTTTCAGCGACGGCGATAAGTTTGTCGCCGTCTAATGCCACATACTTTCCGCCGTATTCTTCGCGGTGAGTTTTTATCCAAGTGATTGATTTTTGCCGTTTGATTTCGCGTTCTTCGGCTGATTCTTCGTTGTGTTCATCGGCTTTCAAAGCCAATTCTTTTTCTTCCTTCGGCAAAAGGCTTCGCAAATAATCATCAACCGACAAGCCGAAACGCTTGGCATTTGCTTCGATAATCGCTAAAGTTTCAGGTTTGACTTGTTCAAATGTCGCATTCATATCACTTTGATTTTAGCACTAAACTGAAAAAATCTTAATTTTCCAAAAATTTACGCAACTTTGTAAAGCTCATTTTCTAATTCTTTAATTGCTTCTAAATATTTATCTTTTCCGCCAAAAATACCTTTGACAATTTCGGTTGGCGAACCGATTTTATCAAACGGAATTACTTTCAAAACATCCAAACTTTCGATATTTTCAATTCCTTCATCGGCGTATTTGTCCAAAAGTGCTTCTAAAACTTGCCTTCATTGTTCGCCGTATTTGGTGAAATAATTTCGTTTTCTGACATTGTTTGCCCTTTCACTTCGGGTTAATGGCGGTTGGTCAAAAGCAACGTGGCAAATCAAATCGAATAAATCTAACCGTTTATCAACCGAATTTAAAAGTTCTTCAACCATTAAACCTTGATTTTCCAATTCTTGAATCAGCGTTTCTTTTTTGTCCGATGCGTTCCATTTATTGAGAAATTCGTTAAGCGTGGCAAATTGCTCGGTAACAATTTCTTTGGTGTAATCGGTCAATTTCCGAGTAATAAGTTTCCCGTCTTTATCAAACGAAAGTTCACGCGAAACCAAAACCGAAACATCAACTCCATTTACGACAACTTTTTCAAACGGAACAAAGTTTGCGGTTGAATTAGGATTGCGAATTTCGGGTTTTACAAACTTAATTTCTTCTGCGGAAATTTCGTCAATTATCGGCGTTTCGTCTGTTTCTTCTTCTGAAAGAATATCCGATAAATTATCATTTTCCGAAATCGGTTTAACTCTTAACGGATCGCCGTCAAAATCTGTATCGGCGAAATGGTCTGTGGAATTGCGAAAATCGAGAATCGTAAAATAATGCTTGCCGTATGCTTCATTGATGCGTGTTCCGCGTCCGATTATTTGCTTAAAGGTTGTCATCGAATTTATGTTTTTATCCAAAACAATAACCTTACAAGTTTGTGCATCAATGCCCGTTGTCATCAATTCCGATGTAGTTGCAATAACGGGAAAAGTTTCGTTCGGGTCAATAAAATTATCAAGTTCGCGTTTGCCGATGTCGTCATTGCCCGTCATTCGCAAAACATATTTGTAATTTTGTGAAACAATGTCAGCGTTTTGATTGGCTAATTCGCTTTGCATTCCTAAAGCGTGTTCCGTATCGCAACAAAAAACAATCGTTTTATCGTAACGATTTGAGCCTTTCAAAAATTCCGTTATCTTTTCGGCAACTAATTTCCGCCTTTCTTCAATAACAAGTTTCTTATCAAATTCAAGCCGATTATAAATTTTATCTTCAACCAAGTTTCCTTCTTTATCTCTAAAACCTCTCGGCGGTCGCCAACCTTCGGCATCAACATCCAAAGTAATTCTGATAACACGATACGGAGCAAGAAAACCGTCATCAATACCTTGTTTAAGCGAATAAGTATAAATCGGTTCGTTAAAATATTCGGTCGTGCTGATGTCATCGGTTTCTTTCGGCGTTGCTGTCAAACCAATTTGAGTTGCCGAACTGAAATAAGAAAGAATTTCACGCCAAGCCGAATTATCGTTGGCACTTCCGCGATGACATTCATCAACCACAATCAAATCAAAGAAATCTTTTGAAAATTGTTTGAAAATATTTTGGCTTGCATCTGTTCCCGTCAAACCTTGATAAAGTGCCAAATAAACTTCATAAGCCTTATCTACATTATGATTTTTGATAACCGTCATTGACTTATCAAAATGCTTGAAATCACCTCGTCTAGTTTGGTCAATCAAGGCGTTTCTGTCAGCTAAAAACAAAATTCGTTTCTTTGCTTTAGCTTTCCATAAACGCCAAATAATCTGAAAAGCTGTGTAAGTTTTGCCTGTTCCCGTAGCCATTACAAGCAAAATTCTATTTTCACCTTTGGCAATTGCTTCAACCGTTCTGTTAATGGCAATTTGCTGATAATAACGCGGTTTGCGGTCGCTTCCGTCATCGTAATAATCTTGTTCAACGATGCTTGTTTCTTCTTCGGTTACAATACCTTTATATTTTTTGTATTTTGCCCAAAGTTCTTCGGGCGTTGGAAATTCATCAAGGCTAATTTCTTTTTCAATTTCGCCGTCTGTAACCGTTTTATCGTGAAAAACAAAGCCATCGCCGTTACTACTGAAAACAAACGGAATATCTAAGGTTTCCGAATAATCCAAGCCTTGTTGCAAGCCGTCTCTGATTTTATGCTTATTGTCTTTTGCTTCGATTATGGCAATCGGAATATTTGGTTTGTAATAAAGAATATAATCGGCTCTTTTAGCCTTTCCGCGTGAATGAAGTTTTCCGCGAACATAAATTTTCCCATCCGTAAATGAAACTTCTTCAAGAAAATGCGTGTTAAGATTCCAACCCGCTTTGACTATTGCGGGAGTAATAAATTTTGTGCATATATCTCTTTCAGATAGGGATTTCTTATCGAGCATATTTTTGTGATGCGATAGTTGTTAATTCAATGATACACGCATTATTAATTCTTAGGAATTTTCGAGTGCTAAGTGTCTTGTATCTGCCGATTGTTTAAATGCAACTGAAATGACCTCAAAAAACAATTCTTTTTTATTTTCCTTTTTCCTGTTTCACACCTAAGCCGTTGATAATTGTGGAAACAACCGATTCGGCAAAGGCGCGAGACATTCTTTCGACTGCCGGGTCTTCTTCGTTGAAAAATGAACGTGGATCATCTGTAAACTCAAACGAATCGCGGAAGACGAAATTTTGATTGTCGTAGAGAATTTTATTTTCCTTCAAATCGCGCACCGTAACGGCGGCGACAATCGTAACTTCATAAACGCGGGCGCGACCTTCGCGGTCGAGCAAAACGCCGGAAAAAATAAAATTGCGAATCGTTCCTTCAATCGCCGCGTCTGCTCCGTCGCGTGTGCTTTGCACTTTCAAACCGCGCCCACGTTTGATGATTTCTTTTGAAACGGCTTCCGTAAAACGCGATTCGACGCGGTAACGTGCGCCCGAAACTTCAAATTGAAACGCGGGAACGGCAATCTTTTTAATATTTTTCGGCAAACCTGATTCGGTTACGGGTTTATAACATTCGGTAAAACCCGAAACGAATAAAAATAAGGCGAAAATGGTAATAAATCTCATAACTGCTTTTTAATTTCCTCGACAATTTTCAGCGCTTGCACCGTTTCCCAAACATCGTGAACACGAACGATTTTCGCGCCGTTCCAAACTGCAATCGCCGCACTTGCAAGACTTCCCTGCAATCTCTTTTCAGCGTCAGGTTCATTCAAAATTTTCCCGATAAAAGATTTGCGCGATGTTCCGACGAGCATTGGGAAATCGGAAAATTCGTTTATAAGTTT
>CALMEH010000388.1 GCA_937863115.1 uncultured Acidobacteriota bacterium | reverse complement strand
AAAATCGGTGATCTTTGGAGTATGAATTGGACGATGCTTCAAAACACAACACGACTTACTGATTTGCAGAATCTGAGCGGAGTTTTTACAGTTTTGCCAGATGGCAGATTTTTAACCGAAGCCATCGAAAACGGGCAATTTCGTTTGCAAATTCTCGATACTGACGGTTCAAATCCACAACCGATTTTTTCAAATCTCGTGAGCGAACGCGCACCTTCTATTTTGCCCGACGGAAAATCTTTTCTTTATATTTCACGTCGTGGTGGGACACAGGAAATTTGGAAATCTGAATTTGACGGAAGAAATTCACGTCAACTTACAGATGAAAAAAAATTCACGATGCTTCCTGTTATTTCACCTGACGGAAAAGATATTTATTTTACCATCTACGATAACGTGATTTGGCGGTTGGCAAAAGTTTCTGCTGAAGGCGGCGCAACACAATATTTGACCGACGAAGAAGTTAGAATTTTCTCCTTTTCGCCAGACGGCAAATCAATTGCTTATAATTATCTGGACTCACAAAATAAGCGTTGGATGGTAGCAGTTAGAAATGTTGCCGATTTTAGTTTGCAAAAACAATTCGACATCACTCCGATTTCTCTGCTCGAATGGTCGCCGGAAGGAAAGAATTTAATATTTAACGCTTCAGAAACCTACCGCGACGGCGGAAGTTTATGGCTGCAACCGCTTGATGGAACGCCTCCGAAACCGCTTCTCGAAATTAAAGAAGACCGTGTTTTTTGGGTTGCGTGGTCGCCCGATAAACAAAAACTTTTTATGACACGCGGCAAAACCGTTTCAAATATTGTTTTGCTAACGAAAAATAATCAATAATTTTATGTATCAAAGTTTCGTGCTTGAAAAAGCAATAAAACTCGCCTTGTAAATCGTCAATCTTTATCATCATTTGACTGAGGAGAAAAAAGAATACGTTTTGAGCAAATTGGTTTTGTTTTTTTTCAAAATATTTTAATTTAGCTTTTCTCCCCGAATCAAAACAGTTGTTCAAGTCCGAATTTCAAAATGCCTTAAGGTGTGCGGTTGAAACCGAATTTTGGCTGATGCTTTTGCACGAAGGCTATTCCATCAGTAACAAATCATAAAATTTACTCAACTGCGATTGCATTGAACTAATTAAATTGCCTACAAAAAGTGTCAAAACCTCAAAAGAAAAAATCTAAAATTTGTTTGCTTTTACCTATTACTTGTTACTTGTTTTTCAGTTTATCTCTCAGAAACAAGTAACAAGTAAAAAGTAACAGCCAACAAGTTTTACGGCACAAAAACATTCGGTATCGGTTTGTCACCCGAAATCCCGAATTGCTGAATCAGCGTTCCAGCAGTTGTTCTTTGCACAAACCAATTCGAATTTGAAGGTCTGAAAACTCCCGCGTCCGATTTGCCGTCGCCGTCGAAATCTCCGGCAAAGGGCAAATCGCCATTTGCTCCAAACGGGAAAGCGTAAAATGTTGAATTTTCCGAACGCAAGACATACCAATTTCCGTTTGTCGGTCGAAAAACTGCAACATCAGCTTTGCCATCACCCGTGAAATCGGCTTGCACTGGTTTATCGCCGATTGCGCCGAATTGAAAAGCTATCAATCCGGCAGAACTTCTCAAAATCCACCATTCGGAAACATTCGGGCGATAAATGGCAATATCCGCTTTACCGTCACCATCGTAATCCGAAACAACAGGAACATCATTTGCCGCGCCGAATTGCTGAATTATCGTGCCGCCCGAAGATTTTGAAATATACCAAGTCTGATTTGACTGACGATAAACCGCCGCATCTGCTTTGCCGTCGCCGTCAAAATCGGCAGGCGCGGGAATGTCGCCGTTTGCGCCAAAGGGAAAAGCGTAAAAGGATGAATCTTCGCTTCGCAAAACAAACCATTGACCGTTTCGCCAAAAAGCGATGTCTGTTTTGCCGTCGCCCGTAAAATCTGCCGGAACGAGTTTGTCCGTCCCCAAACCGAATTGGAACGCGGCATTTC
Source organism: uncultured Acidobacteriota bacterium (assembly GCA_937863115.1). GTDB lineage: Bacteria > Acidobacteriota > Blastocatellia > Pyrinomonadales > Pyrinomonadaceae > CALMEH01. The sequence goes on along the minus strand of CALMEH010000388.1, from coordinate 2,888 downwards.
CGCCGTTTGATGATTTCAGATACCACCATTCACCCGCGTTCGGACGGAAAATCGAAATATCGGTTTTGCCATCGCCGTCGAAATCGAACGGGGCGTGATTTGCACCATTTTGCAGACGGACGATACAGAGTTTGTTTTGTCCGTCAAATTCTTTGAAATTTCCGACGGCAATCGGTTTGTTACCTGTTTGAACGCCGACCGAATTAATTTTTTCGCTAAAACCCACGCCCGCACCGCGTTCAAACGAGAAATCATACGAACCGTTGGAATTTAGCCGGGCGACACTACGGGAAAATGTCGAATTGTAAATTGAGAATGCTCCGCCGGCGATAATTTTACCGTCCGTTTGCAGAGCGATTGAACTGACACCGACATTAAAACCCGTGCCGACATTAAACGTCGGGTCAAGCGAACCTTCGTATTCCAGTCTGGCAATGCCGTTTCGCGGTGTGTTTCTAACTTGTGTAAATTCTCCCCCAATAATGATTTTGCCGTCTGTCTGCAATGCGATTGAATTGACCGTGTTGTCAGCACTCGTTCCGGCGAAAAAATCAATGTCAATGTTGCCGTTTGCATTTACACGAGCGATTCGTTGCCGCGAATTACCGTTGACGTTTGTAAAATTGCCGCCGAAAACAATTTTTCCGTCCGTTTGAAGCGCAAGAGTTCGCACGAATTCGCCGTTGTTTGCACCGATGCTCCCAACGTTGAAAGTTGCGTCGTTTGTGCCGTTTGCATTTAACCGCATAAGATTTTTTCTTATTAAACTACTGTCAAAAATTATGCCACCGATCACGATTTTGCTGTCCGTTTGAATTTCAATCGCATAAATTCTGCCGTTGCTGAAACCAATAGAACTATCAAAAGTGGTGTCAAGTTCGCCGTTCGAAAGAAACCGAAGAAGCGAACGAGTTGCTTGATTTTGGTATGAATCGAACGCACCGCCGACAATTATTTTTCCGTCTGGCTGAACGCCAAGTGAATATACCAACTCGTCAGTTTGCGAAGTTGGCGCGTTCAATTCGTAAAGCGGGTTAAAGGTTTCGTCCAAATTGCCATCTGTGTTCAAACGCGCAAAATGTGGGCGGGCACGTCCGTTGACGAGATTGAATTTTCCGCCGATAAGAATTTTCCCGTCCGTTTGCGTTTTGACCGTTCTGACCGATGTGGGATTGTCAGTTTCGGCGAGAACGGCGGCGGTTCCAGGATTAAAAGTAGCGTCAGGCGTAGCGTCCGTTTCGAGCCTCGCAATACCGTTGCGGTATGTAACTTGCGAAAATCCCGTCAGATTTGAAAATCTGGTGAATGCTCCCGCAATTACAATTTTCCCCGTCGGCAAAACAGTTATGGAACTGATTCCATAGTTGATGTATTTATTTTGATTAAATGTTATATCGAGACTTCCGTCCGAATTCAACCGAGCAAGTTTTTTATTGAGAGTTCCGCCGGTAATAATTTTGCCGTCCGATTGTAGGGCGATTGAATAAACAGTGCGAAAAAGTTCCGTGCCGGGATTGAACGATGAATCGAGATTGCCGTTCGCTTCGAGCCTTGCAATGCCGTTTCGCTCAAAGCCAGTTTGATTCGTATTGACAATTCGGGAAAAGTCGCCGCCAAGAACAATTTTGCCGTCGGTTTGAACTTTTATATCAAGAACCGTGCCGTCCGCCGACCAATTTTGAAAACTGCTGTCGTGACTGCCGTCTGAATTTAGTCGTGCAAAGTTGAACGGCTGAAAAAGACCACCGGCTAAGATTTTCCCATCGGTTTGAATGGTGATTGTCAAAACCGCGCCGATAGCGACAATCGAATCGGCTCGAAAAGTCGAATCAAGACTGCCGTCAACATTTAGACGTGCGACGTTGTAATGCAAAAAACCGCCCGAAGTAAAAAGAAATGCCCCGCCGATGATGATTTTGCCGTCCGTTTGTAAAGCCATTGCACGAAAACTTCCACTCGTGTTTTCATTATTCGGTGCAGAAAACGAGGCATCGAGCGTTCCCTCAGCATTTAAACGCGCCAAACCGCCCTGATTAATACCGTCAAATTGAGTAAAATCTCCGCAGATTAAAATTTTCCCATCCGTTTGCAGTAAAACCTGCCGAATCGTTCCATTCGTGCCGCCGCCCGGATTAAACGAAGCGTCAAGACTTCCGTCCGCATTTATCCGTGCAATACGGTTGCGGCTCGTTTCGTCAAATTTCCCGAAATTACCGACGACGATAATTTTTCCGTCCGGCTGAATTGCTGTTTTTTCAACCGTTCCGCTTTGTTCGATGCGGGTTTGAAACGCCGTATCAACATTGCCCGCCGCGCCTTGTGTTGGAATCATCGTCAAGCAAACCGCGAAAATTATAATTGCCAATTTTATTAAATCCTTTTTCATTTTAATATCTCCTAAATTATGAACAGTTGTTTTTGTCGGTCGTTTCCGCCGACGGTAATTGTTTGACTACCTTTGGTGCAATCGTCTGCGAAGAAAAGCTCTTGCGGCAAACTTCGCAAATTTGGGTTGTATCGTTTCCGTTTTTGACCAAGAACACTTCTTTTTGCCATATGACGATTCGCTTGCGCCTTATTTTTTTAATCATTTTTCGTTTCCTTTTTCGCTCCTTTTTGCTGTAAAATTTCAAGCGATGTGAGCAGTATGAATTTTGTGCGCGTGAATGTCGTTCTTCTGACGTGAAACTTTGGTGAAAAATTCGTGAATGCGGTGAAAGCCCGATAGATACTTGCGTTTATGCAGGAAAATAATTTTCGTTTTTATGAATTCGGCGAGTTTAGTAAATATAATTATTTTTTAATTGACATTTCTTTATAATTTTTATTTTCTTTTTTTTATGCCCAAGAGTGGGGAAAAGAGTTCGTCGCTCGTGACGCCGCTCAAT